>CAZLHT010000255.1:0-3015 GCA_964559185.1 uncultured Natronomonas sp. | reverse complement strand
TTTCAGCACCGGCTTGACCCGGAGTTAACCGTAGCCGGACTTCGGGTGGTTCCCGACGAGAGTAGATGTCCTCGTTGAATGCCGAGACGATGTCGCTCTCCAGTCACGCCTGATGGAAGGTCTCTGGGTCGTTCTCCGTCAGCAGCCGCCTCACGGTGCTCTCGACGCCCGTCTCGTGAACTCCTCGGGGTCGTACCGGCTCTCTCCGGACAGTAGCGAGAGCCGGTAGTGGTTCTCGTGGGTGGCGACTGTCTGCTCAGGCTGGCCGTTGGGCCGGGGGATCCTTGCCCTTGTCGTATATACCACATGGAAGAAAGGTTTGGGTATGCCACAAGGCGTTCACCAACAGGTCTTTTTCGAAAGAACCCAACCTCCAGGTATGTCTCGGGAACGCGAAGACACTGGCCGATACATCGAGACAGTTACACTTGAAGAAGTACTCGGCGTTTTCGAGACAGTAAAGGGTCCTGTAGTCACTTCTGGCGATGTCGCTGAGGCGCTTGAGTGTTCCCGAGAAACTGCGCGTCGGAAGCTTCGCGCACTCGAAGAACAAGGGCGGGTCGCCAGTCGAAAGACTGCGGGTATGGTAGTGTGGTGGATTGTTGACGAGCAGGATCCCGCACGAGGTGTTGACGCGGATGACCCGTTTTGGGCGTTCGAACCGGGTGCGTCGGATGAGTCAGGCGTTTCCGAGAACGTCGATGAAATCTTGTACGGCAAGGAATCGGCATGATCGGTACAGGAGCAACACCAGTATTCATCGACACCGGCGCGTTCTACGCCCGAGCGGATGAGGACGCCATTCGTCTTCCGGTACGGCAACCAGATTCTCGAAGCGAAGGCCCATGAACGCGGACAGACTCCTCACGACGGATCGTGATTTCGAGCAAGAGTATGCAAACAAGTCATTCGATATACCGACCCACTACCCGGAGACGTGCTCACTCGGTTCCACGCCGTTTGACATCCACGATTTCCCACCGCTGAAGCGGTGGGTGTTCGCCGGCATTTCGCATCGCTGTCGTGATCGGTCTCTGACTCGACGACGTGGCACCCGCCGAGGACGGAACGTCGCCCTTTTGAGAACGCCCCTCCCAGCTAGGGTATGATCCTTCCGTCGACCCACCGGAGGTGGCGACCGTGAGCCGGCAATACACCGAAATCACCGTCGTCGGCGAGGACGATACGGGGCTCATAGCTCGCGTGACGACGCTGCTCTTCGAGCGCGACATCAACATCGAGGACCTCGATCAGGCCGTCCGCGATCGCGTCTTCCGGATGACGATGACCGTCGACACTGCCGAAATGACCTGCACGCAGGAAGAACTCCGCGAGGCGCTCTCGGCACTCGGCGAGGAGTTGGGCGTCGACATCCAAGTTCGGTTTCCAGCCGATCGCGAGACCCGGACGATAGCCGTCCTCGTCACCAAGGAATCGCACTGTCTCGAGGCGTTATTCGAGGCGTGGGCCGACGGAACGCTGGGTGCGGACATCAGTGTCATCATCGGCAACCACGACGACCTCGAGCCGCTCGCCGAGCATTACGGCGTCGACTTTTATGACGTGGGCGACGAGAAGGGCACCCCCGACGAGGGGCGATTGCTCGAACTTCTCGACGAGTACGACACCGATCTCATCGTACTCGCCCGCTATATGCGGATCCTCAGCCCGAACGTCGTCTTCCGGTACGAGGACCGCATCATCAACGTCCACCCTTCGCTGTTGCCGGCCTTTCCGGGCGCGGAGGCGTACAGACAGGCCAGGGACGACGGGGTTCGCATCGCCGGCGTGACCGCCCACTACGTGACGACCGATCTGGACCAGGGGCCGATCATCACCCAGCGTGCGTTCGACGTTCCGCCGGGATCGAGCATCGAGGAGATCGAACGGCGCGGCCAGCCGCTGGAGGCCGCGGCGCTCTTGGAGGCCGTCAGACTCCACCTCGATACGGCGATTTCGGTGTATCACGGCCGGACCGAACTCCGCGACGACGCCGAGCCCGGCCGCTATCGGTTCGGACTGCCCGAGTCGATCGCCGAGTGCCTGCCGGATCGGCCGGTCGACGGTCTCGGCGAGGCGGTCGCCGAACCGGACAACTGATCGATCCCGATCGGGGAAAGACACTTCCGGATCGACTGGCGATATTGCATCCGTGATCCCCGATCGAGCCGGCCGTATCTCCCTCCCCCCGATGTGGCGACCGCTCGCAGCCCTCCTCGCGAGCGTGCTGTTCGGCGTCGGCTTCGCCCGGTACGCACAGCTCGTCGACGGGAGCGGCCCGGTTCTGGACGTCGTCTCGGCGTTCGGATTGTGGGGGCTCGCCGTCGCGTTGGTGCTGCTCGCCGCGATTCCGACGGCACTCGGCTTCACCGTCGCGTACTCGTACGCCATTCCGTTCGGGACGGTGTTCGGAGCGGTCTCGGTTATCGGAATCGCCTACGTCGGGACGCCCCCATCACAACTGGAAAAATTCGGGTACGCGCTCGCGATCGGCCTCTCTTCGGCCCTGATTTTCGGGACCGTGGCCGTCGGCTGTGGGAGACTTTTGAACCGTATCGCGTCGAGGTCGACTCGGGCCGGTCGCATCCAGCGGTAGGGTCCGAATTTACAGCGTTTTGATGCTCTCGACCGTCTCCTCGAACGGTGGCGCGGTAAAGAGTTCCCGATCTAGGTAGGCGTTCGCCCCCGCCGTGTACATATCCCGGACCGCATCGATCACGTGCGAATCGAGCGGTTCTGGCTCGACCGTACAGAGCTCGCGCCAGTCTGCGACGTCCTCTGCCTTCGCTTTCTCTTTCGCCGCCGCGACTGCCTCGACCCACTCGGGTTGGGATCGCTTGTGGTACTGTCGGATCACCTCCTTCGAGAGCTGTTGGTCATCGACCGAAAAGCGGTTCTCGTCGAAGGTGCCGACGACGTCCGCGACGCTGATCTCGCCGTCGAAGTAGAGACACTCGATTTTGCCGTCCTCGTGTTCGAGCCCGGCGGCGGCCGCCTTTTCCGTGACGATTTCGT
>CAZLHT010000254.1:0-3025 GCA_964559185.1 uncultured Natronomonas sp. | reverse complement strand
GACGCTCGCGACCGCGCCGTCGGCCTCGAAGTCGTCAACGTCGAGTTCGACGTAATCCTCGGCGCTGTTGGAGCTGCTTCCGAGGAGTTTGCTCATGAGTCCCATATATCCGTGACCGATGGCACGCGGCATAGGTCTTACGTCCGTCGCTCGGCAGTCGGCCGTCAGACGGGGCCGTCGAACATTCTCGAACGATGACTGGGGCTGGGGCCCTGCTGTATATCGCATAGATCGCCCGTATGCAACACGAGAGATAGATTTCGGGCGTTCGGTCCCCGGTAAAGCCGAAGACGGATTAGATCGCCAGCCCGAGAAAAGACCGTCAGAAATTGGAAACTGAATCCGATCTCTCCCGACTGGGCAAGGATCGGAAGGTAGACGAGAATCGACCTCCGAGAAAGCTCGTTATCGAAATCAATGCCGCCCTGTAGACGATCCACGTGAGAATTCTGCCTCGACTCCGAAGGCGATGGCGATGAGGAAGAGGAACCGCCAACCAGATCGAGGTGAGGCTACCGTCCGCTCCGATAATCACGCCGCCGGATAATACAACGGCCAGTGGTGTTGGCACGAAAAGAAGACACTACGCAGGATGGCCACTCGGTGTAAGACGAAAAACAGCGATCCGAGGAGGCCGGCACCACTGCCCATCGTCAGCAACGTCAACAGGATCCCTTGGCCGCCCGTTACACCGAGTCGCACGGAGAGGAATCCTCTGACACCGATGCCCAGCGCGCCCCCGAGAATAACCCCAACCAAATCAAATACTCTTAAATTGTACACACCCGTTCGCCAATTCCCCGATTTCACACGTCGAGTCATCCATTAATTCGTGGGACAGAGAACAGATTATTAAATCCGGCTGCCGACTAACGGAGGACCGACAGATGCTAATTTATTCTCCGTCTTCGGGACGACATTCCTCTCACGGTCCGGGAATATCAACGGATTCGTCGAACGTTAGACGTGAAATTCGTAGAGATCGTCGCCGACGTGATGCAGCGATTCAACGACTTTGCCCGAGTCGCCGACCATCTCCGAACCTGCGGCTTCGGCGCCACCAATCGCCAGCGCCTTTCCGTGGGTCTCTTCGACGATGACGACGAGATCTCCGGGGGCGATGTCTTCGGTCGCCTCGGTGATGCCCGGTCGCATCACGTTTGCGCCGTCGGAGACGAACGAAATCGCGCCCGAATCGACGGTGACGACGTGTTTTTCCGGAGGATGGGCGTTCGCGCCGCGAACCGTGAGAAAGAGATCGCCGTCGAATGAAGCGACGAGCGGCTCGCCGTCGACGAGGACGATCTCGCGGTCGATGTCGGTGAATTCGACGCGCTCGTAGTCGTCGCCGTCGAGGTCGATACCGAGATGCTCCGCGAGAGAGGACTCCAGCTCCCGGATTTCGTCGGAACGAAGGTGGTGGCGAGATTTCACCTGCATACCGAGCTTTCGGTCCCGCCGAGTTAAAAACCGCCGATCGAATCCGCGCCATCGAACGCAGTCCTTTTGCGGGAAACGCCCATGTGATCGAATATGAGTGATTTCGATCGCGAGGCCGAGCGCGAAAAACTTCGAGAAAAGTACGAGCGGGACAAAAAAAAGCGGGAGGCGTCCGAACGGATGAGCGAACTCCTCCTCCAAGGCGCGACGATGACGAATCGGCACTGTCCGGAGTGTCACTCGCCGGTGTTCCGCTACGACGGCCGGGAGTTCTGTCCGACCTGCGAGAAAGAGATCGCCGGGGAACGCGACGGGAAGGTCGAAGCCGAGGAGGAACGCTCGGAGATGGCGGAAGCGGAATCAGAGCCGTCAGCCGGGGACGATTCCGAGCTTGACCGATCCGAACCGGACGACGATGACGAACGCGTCGAGAGGGGCGGAGAAGACGACGAAGGTACCGATCGAACCCCGGCGGCCGACGACACACTCACACCGGCGGGCGAGCGGCGACCAGCCCGCGTTCAACCGCCCGTCCGACGCGAAGCGGAGGAAAAGCGAAACGAGGGTCCCGCCGGTGATCGCGATCGCGGCGGCGAATCCAGCGACGCGTTCCGGGACGCGGAGGCGTCGCTGAAGCGGGAGATCCAGTCGTTGACTCGACGGGCAGAAGAGACGCGGGATCTCGGCCGCAAACGAGATCTGCTCGCGGCGGCGCGGGAGGCCGCCGAGACCCTTCGGGCCGTCCGCCGGCTTTAATCGTGATTTGCATACTCGCTTTCGGTGACGGTTCGGATCCGCTCGGCGGTCACCTCGCCGACGCCGGTGACCTCCAATAGGTCGTCCTCCGACGCGGACATGACGGCCTCGACGCTGCCGAAGTGTTCGAGCAACCCCCGCGCTGTCACCGGGCCGACTTCGGCGACCGATCCGACGACGTACTCCTGCTGTTCGGTGAGCGTTTTACCGCCCTTCTCGCCGTGCACGGAGACGCTTCGATCGCCGAGTTCCTGTTCGCGCGTCGCGATGACTTCGAGCAGGTCGGCGGTTTCCGCCGCGTCTCCCGTCTGCATGACGCTCGCGCCGAAATCGACGGCGAGCGACGCGAGCGCGCCGCGAATCGCGTTCGGATGGATGCTCCGCGATTCGTAGAGGCGTTCGCCCTCGATGATAACGACGGGGCGGGCGTAGTGACGGGCCGCCGTCCCGACCTGCTCGAAGAGCGATCGATCGCCGCCGACGAGGGTCTCCAAGAAATCGTCGACCGCCTTTCGCTCGACGACGACCCGATCGGAGAGGACGTAATCGCCGACTGCGAGCGTTTCGAGCCGTGTTTCGATCCCTTCACGTGTCGAGAGATCGCGAGCGATGTGGGAGTCAAGTTCGCGCTGATCAGCGACGATTTCGACGGTTTCGCCGTCCGGGACGGATTCCGCGAGAACTGCATCCTCGGGTTCGCTCGGGGAGGCTCTACTCTCCGAATTACCGGCGGTCTCGCCGGCGAAATCGGCCAAACCAGCCTGTCCGGATCGACCCGTGTGACCCGACGACGCGTCGGAACTATCGTCGTCGGAATCGGTGCTTCCCG
>CAZLHT010000253.1:0-3026 GCA_964559185.1 uncultured Natronomonas sp. | reverse complement strand
CGAATCCAACTGTTGCGCGGACTTCGATTCAACGATGACGTCGAAATCGAAATCGTCACACGTGAGACGTTCCGCGAGAACTTCGACGATGTGTGGGGCGAGCCGACGGCGGAACGACGGCGACTCGATAACGCCCAACACGAGGCACTATTTCTCGTCGGTCCCGACGAGGACGTCTTCGAGGTCCGACGGAATAATCAAGGGGACGTCGTCCTTGGGTTCTATCAGCCGAACGAAAAGCGGCTCGTGATCGTTAGCGGGAACGATCCGGCTACGCTGGACGACGAGATAACGCTCGCACACGAACTGGTCCACGCGCTGCAGGATCAGCGGTTCGGACTCGCGTCGTTCGACGACTCGACGCTGGATTCGATAAGCGCCCGGAATGGCCTCGTCGAGGGTGACGCCACGATCGTCGAGCAGGCCTACGAGCGCAACTGCGAGACCGGCGATTGGGAATGCGTCGAGGTCGAAACAGCGGGGAGCAGCGGGCTTCCGCCGGATTTCAACTGGGGGGTGTACTTTCTCGACTTTTTCCCCTACGCCGAAGGTCCAGGCTTCGTCGGGTACCACCGCAACTCCGGCGGATGGGCGGCGGTCGATCCGATTTACGACCACGTTCCGACCGCCAGCGCTGAGATCATCCATCCCGAGACGTACGGAACCGAACCCTACGGTGGCGCGAACCTCAAGGACCGCAACGATCAGGATTGGGAGCGGATTGTCGTCAAAAACGGTTCCGACGTCGCGACGGTCGGTCAGGCCGGCCTCACGTCCATGTTCGTCCACACGGCCTACGACGACGACTCGACGGGCGTCATCGACAGGGACGAGTTCCGAAACGAGAGATCCGACGAGATCGATCCGGAGCGCCCCTACGCGTACGATATCGTGTACGCGAACGGGTGGCAGGCGGATCGCCTGCATGCCTACGAGCGCGAGGACGAAGCGCTGGCCTACGTCTGGAACGTGACGTTCGAGGACGCCGAGAACGCGACGGCGTTCTTCGAGGGGTACGGACGGGTCGCCGAATATTGGGGCGGCGACCGACGTGGGAGTACTGCGGCGACGGTCTGGACGTTCGACGACTCCAACGGGCCTTTCCGCGGTTCCGTCTGGGCCCAGCGCGAAGGCAACGCCGTCACGATCGTCAAAGCGCCGAGCGAAGCCGAACTCGACGACGTGTACACACCTGCCGGCGCGGGTTGACGCGACTCGAACACCACACCGCCGCGTTCTTTACACATCCCTCTCTATTCGTACTCGATGGCATCTATCACCCTTTACGAACTCCCCGGCTGCCCGTACTGTGCGAAGGTCATCGACAAGCTGAACGAACTCGAGATGGAGTATGACGGCGTCAAGGTATCGCGCTCACACGACGACCGAACCGAGGTGGGGGAGGTGAGCGGCCAGACGGGCGTTCCCGTCATCGTCGACGAGGAAGACGGAGTCGATGGCATGGCCGAATCCGACGACATCGTTGCGTACCTCGAAGAGACGTACGGCTCCTGAAGACGAACGACTCCCGAGCGAGGTCGGCGCGAATCGCCCGGCGGCGTTACAGCGCCTCTTTATAGGCTTCGAGCGTCTCCTCGACGTCCTCTTCTGTGTGACCGAAGGAAACGAAGTTTGCCTCGAACTGGTTCTGCGAGAGCAGGATACCCCGTTTTCGCATCGCGGGACGGAACAGCCGCGCGTACCGATCGGTTTCGGCTTTACGTACGTCAGTTCCGCGTTTCGGACAGTCACCGTGGCGACTGCAGGCCGGATCCTGCCGACAGCCGTTCGTGCAGGGGCCCTCCTGCGGCTCGCCGTCGGCCCGCGTGAAGACAAGTTTGAAGAGCGAATCCGAGCCGACGACCGTGTACTCCGGCGCGTGATCGGCCACGATTTCGGATAGTCCCTCGCGGAGCCGTCTTCCCAGTCCATTGACGTGGCCGTGGACGTCGTTCTCCGCGCAGTATTTCAGGGTCTCGAGGCCGGCCGCCATTGTGACCGGGTGTCCGGAGAATGTCCCCGCCTGAAAGACGTCGCCTGCGGGCGTGAACTGCTCGACGTATTCGGTCTTGCCGCCGATCGCGCCGACCGGGAAGCCACCGCCGATGATCTTGCCGAACGTGGTAAGGTCCGGATCGATGTCGAACTCGCTTTGGGCACACCCGAGTCCGCCCACGCGGAACCCGGTGATAACCTCGTCGAATATCAAGAGGGAGTCGTATCCGTCGCACAGCTCCCGGAGCGCGTTGTGGTAGCCCTCGATCGGATGGACGATGCCCATATTCGCCTGGATCGGCTCGACGAGGACGGCCGCGATATCCTCGCCGTGTGTCTCGAAGGCGGCCTCGGCGGCCCCAGGATCGTTGAACGGAACGGGGACCGTCTGCTCGGCGAACGTCTGAGGAACGCCGGGGCTCGAGGGCTTCGGATCGTCGGCGTGGCCGGCGACGAGCGTCGATTCCTGTGCGCCGTGGTAGCCGCCCTGCATGGTGAGAATTTTGTCTCGACCAGTGATCGCGCGCGCGAGCCGGCAGGCCGAGACTGTCGCCTCGGTCCCGCTGTTGACGAACCGGATCATCTCGACGCTCGGGACGTGCCGGCAGACGAACTCGGCGTGTTCGACCTCGATCTCGGTGGGCGTGCCGTACATCGGACCCTCCGCCGCCCGTGATTGGACAGCCGCTCGCACTGAGTCGGGCATGTCGTGGCCCAAAAGCAGCGGCCCGAGCCCCTGTATCCAGTCGACGTAGCGATTTCCGTCGGCGTCGACGACGTGGCCGCCGTCACCGTGGTCGACGAAGATCGGGTACGGCTGGGGAGCGGCCCGGACCGAGGAATTGACGCCGCCGGGCATGACCGAGAGCGCTCGGTCGTACAACGAACGGGTGGCTTCATGATTCATGCTCGGGCGTACTCCCCCCCGCCCAAAAGGCGTTATCGTCCGGCCTCGCCCGGGGCGATCTCGGGAAACGTGCGAACGAATTCTTTTCGGGACGTTATGTGACCGTGTATCTGATATCGAAGGG
>CAZLHT010000252.1:386-3027 GCA_964559185.1 uncultured Natronomonas sp. | reverse complement strand
TCGAGTCGGAGTTCGGCCGGGAGATCGCCAGGATCGTGCGTGATGATCTTCAGCGGAAGAAAATACATCGCATTCGCGGCGTTGAGCGCGACATCGGTGCCGAATACATGGTGTAGTGCTGGCGCTCCGCGGCGGTGCGTCGCGCCGTCTTCGACGTCGTCGACGATGATCGTTCCGTTGTGGAGTATCTCGGGAATCGCGGCGTACTCGAGGTACGCTTCGGGATCCTCACCGAAGGCTTCGACGAACAACAGAAAGAGGATCGCCCGCCAGCGTTTGCCGCCCCGATCCAGCAGCTCCCAGAGCGGATCCGAGAGCGCCCGTTGAAGCGCTGTCGAGTCGTAGGCGTACGTCGGCTCGCCGAAGAACTCCGCCAGATAGCCCTCGTCGATCGTCCGGGGAAGCAGCGACGCCAGGGTATCATCGACCGCTGGTCGCCACGCTTCGAGTACGCTATGCATGTCCTGTGGTTGCGGTGGTGGAACAAAAAGCCTCCCGTGACGCCGACGGGGAACTTTTGATCCCTCCGTTCGTTCTTCGGGTAGATGAACGGACAGCGCGTCGGTGTCGTCGGTGACGAACAGCTCGCCGAGGCGGTCGAATCTGCCGGCGGTACCGCGGTCGTCGACGAGGCGTCAGCTCTCGATACCGTCGAACTCATCCTCGTCATCGACGAGAAATCGGTCGTCGATCTCGCGCGAGCTTCTATCGACGTGCCGACCTTACTCGTCGACTTCGCTGACGGTCTGCCATCCATCCCGGTCGATCGCCTCGACGCGGCGTTCGCCCGAATTTTCGACGGTCGAGCGGAAACCCAACGACACCCCCTCGTCGCGGTTTCGGGATCATTCGGCTCCGTCCGCGCCGTCTTCGACGTGGCGCTCATGGCGGCCGAGCCAGCGCGAATTTCGGAGTTTTCCGTCACCGGCGCCGAGGGACGGATCTCGCGATTTCGCGCCGACGGCGTTGTGGCCTCGACGCCGGCCGGCAGCCACGGATACAATCGACGGGCGGGCGGCCCGATCGTCGCGGCGGGGACCGGCGTCGCGTCGGTCGTGCCGATCGCGCCGTTTTCGATGTCTGCCGGACGATGGGTGTTGCCGATCGAATCGATCGAACTGGCGGTCGAACGCGACGAGACGCCGGTCGAGCTCCTCGTTGACGGCAGACGGGAGCAAGTTATCGATCCCAAGGATACCCTCTCGCTCTCGATTCCCGGTGCGCTCGAGACGTATGTCTTTTCCGATCTCGACGATCCTGTCCGCGACGGTGACGGTCCTCTCGACGACGCCGACGGATCCCCCCGCGACCGTAGTTTATTCACGGGCTAGCGCCGAACGGCCGGTATGCCCGACGCTTTCGACTACGAACTGCTCGTGGACCTCTCCGAAGCCCGCGGTGTCCCGGGCTACGAAGATCGAGTTCGCGAACTCGTGCGCGCCGAACTCGACCCCGTCGCGGATCGACTCCGGACCGACGCCATGGGTAACCTCGTCGGAACGATCGAGGGCGAGACCGACTACGACGTCGTCGTCGCCGCGCACGTCGATGAGATCGGCTTCATGGTCCGACACGTCGACGAGGACGGGTTTCTCGAACTCGACGCGCTCGGCGGCTGGGATCCGCGAATCCTCCGGGCCCAGCGCGTCACCGTTCACACCGACGGTGCGGATCTACCGGGCGTCATCGGTTCCGTGCCGCCGCACACGCTGACCGACGAGCAGCGGGGGGCGGATCCAAAAGTCAAGGACGTCCGCGTCGACCTCGGACTCGACGCCGATGCGGTCGACTCTCGGGTCGCCGTCGGCGACTTGGTGACGATGGCCCAGCGAACCGAGCGAGTTGGCGAGTTCCTCACCGGCAAATCGCTCGACAATCGCGTCTCCGTCCTCGCGATGATCGAGGCGGCCCGACGGCTCGATCGCCCGGACGCGAACATCCACTTCGCCGCGACCACGCAGGAGGAGGTTGGTCTCCGTGGGGCTGAAGCGCTCGGCGTCGACCTCGATCCGGATCTCGTGCTCGCTTTGGATACGACCGTCGCGAACGACGTCGTCGGTTTCGAACCGGGCGAGCAGGTGACCCGACTCGGCGAGGGAGCCGCGATCAAACTGAAGGATTCGAGCGCCATCACGAACCACAAACTCCACCGCCGGATCCGTTCAGTGGCTGAACGCCGCGGGATAACGCACCAGTTCGAGGTACTACCGGCTGGCGGTACGGACACGGGTGGGTTCCAGCGGGTCGCCGGCGCGACGCCGGCGGGCGCTATCTCCGTTCCCACCCGGTATCTCCACACGCCGACGGAGTGCGTCCACGAGGCCGACCTCGAGGCCGCCATCGAGTTGCTCGTCGGGACGCTGGAAACCGAGGACGGCACTCACGACTACACGCTTTGAGCCGCACAAGGCTCGCCTCGTCGGCCGTGAGGTCACTCCGCGTCGTCGCCCGGGTCGTCTCCCGACCGCGGCCGAACCAAATCGGCGAGCGTGACAACCAGTCCAAGGAACCATCCGACGGGGGTGGCGATGCCGATCCACATGAGGACGACACCCATCCCCTCTAGACTGAAACTCGCTCGGAGGTATTCGTTGATACCGTAGACGTGGAGGAGGTTATCGAGAATGCGGACGAGATCGGA
>CAZLHT010000252.1:0-376 GCA_964559185.1 uncultured Natronomonas sp. | reverse complement strand
AGGTTATCGAGCAGGAAGATGGCGAGCGTTTCGCTTCGGTCGAGGACCCCGCTCAGCGACGGTTCGTACAGCGCCGCGACGACGGGCGGCAGAAAGATTGCGTTCATGGCGAACGGATAGCCGAAGACGACCGTCGTGCCACGGCCGCCGATCCGGGTGAACACCATCGCCAACCCCGCCGAAACGACCGCGACCGCGCTGGCCGCCCCAACCGCCAGGGACTCGCCGAACTCGAATCGTACCCGGGTGAGTGCGGTCAATCCGCCCCACATGAGCGCCGTCAGGAAGACGACGCCGATGATTCCCAGTCTCGTTGTCGCGCTGTCGAATCGACGGGCGTTGAACCGGACCGCGAACCCGGTGAGCAAGAGCGGGT
>CAZLHT010000251.1:0-3052 GCA_964559185.1 uncultured Natronomonas sp. | reverse complement strand
CCGTCGATCGGAACCGACGAAGCCGAGATGCTCGACTTCGCCGTCGACGTAGACGAAGTAGTAATCGCCACTGAGAACGTTCTCGGAGAGTTCGACGTAGCCGGTGAAGCCGCCGTCTGAGAGCGTTTCGTCGACCGCTGACAGGGGCGTATCGTCGGTGAAATACTGGCCCCGGACCTCGCCATCGAGGGCGAGCATGGCCGCGAGTGTCACGGCGGCCGGGTTCGGTGCCTCGTACTCATGGCCCGACGCGCCTTCGAAGGAATCGATGCTGGCGGGCTGGGGCGTCGCCTGGAGATCAGAGACGGCGGCGATCGGGTCGCCGGATCGGAAGAACAGCCACGTCCCGGACGCTTCGACCGCGCCGTCGAACCCGCGGGAGGCAAGCCTCGTGAGTCCGCCGAATCCCCCATCGAAGGGGTCGGTCTCCCAGTCCTCGACTACGGAGTGGGCGTTCATACTCATGAAAAGCCACAGGACGGACATATAGCTACCGACCGATTGTGCCGAGAACCCCCCGGCGAATCGCTCAGCGAACTTCATAATGAATGCGAAGCGGAAACCCACGACTTCAGCTAAGGGGGATGTCAACCAGTCCGCCGGCCGGTTTGCCGTAACACAATATATCAGAATTTTTGTATTAGGGGCGTGTCTTTTTGCCAAAACAACGCGTTGAGTAGGACGACAGAATGAGTTTCGATACGATAGAGGCGGGGGATGCACGACCGAGCGACCTCGTCGGGTCATCGATTCAACGCCGAGAGGATCCCCACCTGATCACGGGGGATGCGGAGTACACAGACGACATCCAATATCCGGGGGAAGTTCATCTCGGACTTTTAGGAAGTCGATACGGTCACGCTCGTATCGAGGGGATCGATACGAGTCAGGCCGGAACGATAACCGATGTCCTCGGGGTATATACATGGGGAGACATAGAGATGTCCGATGCACCGGGGTACATGCCAGTCGATGACCCAGCGGGCGGATCAGCCGAAGCGGATACTGACACTGGCGCGGTCGCGCCGAAACACCCGATGCTCGCCGATACGAAAGTCACCTATCAGGGACAACCAGTCGCGGCTGTGGTTGCGGAGGACCGATATACCGTTCGTGATGCACTCGATCGTATCGAGGTCGACTACGAGCGCCTGGATGCGGTCGTCGATCCGCGGGATGCATTATCGGACGGTGCGCCCTCGGTTCACGACACGCACGGTGATAACATCGCCTTCGAGTGGGACACCGGTGACGAGGCTGCCACCGAGGAGGCGCTCGAGACGGCGGATAACGTTGTCTCGTTCGATTTCGAGATCAACCGCGTAATTCCGACTGCGATGGAGCCTCGAACCGCGGTCGCGCGGTATCACCCCTCAGACGGCGAACTCGACGTCGAAATATCGACGCAAAATCCACATCAGGTTCAGACCGACTTTTCGAAGACGCTCGATATTTCCGAGCAAAAGATCAGCGTTCGACCACCGGACGTCGGTGGCGGATTCGGTGCGAAGCTGTTTCCGTATACTGGACACCTTCTCGCGGGCTGGTGTGCGGTACAGCTCGAACGACCGGTAAAGTGGGTCTCGCCTCGTACCGATGATTTCCAGGAGATGGTTCACTCGCGTCACCACATCGGTCATGCACGGGCCGCGGTGGACGACGACGGGACACTCAACGGATTACGAGCGGACACGACCGTTCCCGTCGGTGGCTTCCTGGCTCCGAGTGGATCCGGCGTTCCCACGAATCTCGGTGTAATGGCTAACGGTCAGTACGACGTTCCCGCGGCGTACGTGAACATGAGAGGGGTCTTCACGAACACGACCCCGCTCTCCGCGTATCGAGGCGCTGGCCGCCCGGAAGCGGCGTACTTCATCGAACGCCTCGTGATGACGATTGCCCGCGAACTCGATATAGACCCGGCCGAATTCCGCCGAAAGAACTTCATCTCCCCGGAGGCGTTTCCCTTCGAAACCGGGCTCGGCCGCACGTACGATTCGGGCGAGTACGACGAGGCTTTGAGCAAGGCGCTCGAGATGGTCGATTACGAGACGTTCCGCGAACGACAGCGACGGGAGCGCAAAGAGGATCGATACCGCGGCATCGGCCTCTCCTGCTACGTCGAAGCGTGCGGGTCCGCCCCCGGAAAAGACGAATTCGGGAGCATCGACGTCAAACCTTCGGGTCGGGTCGTCGTTAGGTCAGGGACCGCCGAAATCGGGACCGGCCATCGCACCGGCTACACCCAGATCGTCGCGAACGCGCTTGGCGTCTCCTTCGATGACATCGAGATCATCGAGGGAGATACGGCCGAAGTCCCGAGGGGGAACGGAACGGCCGGCAGCAGGGGAATGCCCGTCGGCGGAAGCGCGATCAAACAGAGCGCTGAACAGGTCATCCAGAAAGCACGTACCATCGCCGCACACCGACTCGAAGCGGCCGAACAGGACATCGAATTCGAAGATAGCGAGTTCTTCGTACGCGGTGTTCCGAGCCGGGCGGTGACGCTCGAAGAGATCGCGGACATCGCTCACAACGAGCCGGACGCGCTTCCCGAGGAAATGGACCCGGGGCTGGATGCGACCACAGATTACGACCCATCGAACTATACCTTCCCGTTCGGGACGCATGTCGCCGTTGTGGAGGTCGATCCCGAGTCGGGTGAGATCGAGATCGAGCGATACGTCGCGGTCGACGACGTGGGCAAGCAGATCAACCCGAAGATCGTCGAGGGGCAGATCCACGGTGGCGTCGCCCAGGGGATCGGACAGGCGCTCTACGAAGAGGCGATCTACGACGACAACGGGAATTTGCTGACGGGATCGATGCAGGATTACGCCGTCCCGAAGGCCGAGCATCTTCCGGATATCGAGTGGGAATCGACGGTGACGCCCGCTCCTCACAATCCACTCGGGGTGAAGGGAGTCGGCGAGGCCGGCGCGATCGGCGCACCGCCGGCCGTCGTCAACGCGGTCGTGGACGCCCTCGAACCGTTCGACGTCGACACGCTCGATATGCCGCTCACACCCGAGCGAGTGTGGACTGCGATCAA
>CAZLHT010000250.1:0-3058 GCA_964559185.1 uncultured Natronomonas sp. | reverse complement strand
CGCAGGTCGCGCGGGAGCAAGAATCCGGCGCTCAGCCACCTGAACCAGTTGTACAGCCCCATCGTCAGGTGAATTACGGCGACGATGAGCGCGAGGTGGGCCGCGACGATGTGAGCGCGCGAGGGGAAGTCGGAGTCCATTTGCGTGTGCCGAGGAAGGGCACCATCAAGGGTTTCACGGTTTTCGGGAGGCGTCCCGCCGGACGCTTCGGCTCGAGGACCTTCGTCGTCCACCGAGAAGGCTCTCCCCGCGGCGGGACGCCCAGGAGAACCGGCCGCGTCCGCCAATTAGACGTCCGTCGGTGCGCGAACCGCCGGGTCTGCGCGGCGACTCGAGTGCCCTTGGATTCCGTTACTTTCCGTTAATGCGGAACTCGAGCCGTTCATTCGGGCAATAACCGCTAGCCGGCCGGGAATCGCGGCCAATAACTTTCGGCATCGACGCCGTGCGGCGTGCCGAGGCTGAAAATGACCGAATTTCGCGTTGCCGGACTCACTCCACAGGATGCGGGCCGAGGTATCGCACGATTGACGGGGACGGGGCGGGAAGAGCTCGGGGTCGAACCGGGGGACGTCGTCACGATCACCGGCCGCCGCCGAACCGTCGCGAAGGTCGCGGTCGGCTACCAGAACGACGACGCCGACGTCGTTCGCATCGACGGCAACGTCCGTACCAACGCCGACGTGAACATCGACGACTCCGTCGAAGTCGAACCGGTAGAGTTCGAACCCGCGACGTCGGTCACCGTTGCGTTGCCGGACTACGTCATCTTACGGGGTGCGGAGTCGCTCATCCACCGCTATCTCGTCGATCGACCGATCATTCGGGGCGACACCGTCCAGATGCGGCTTCTCGGCCAACCGTTCATCTTCCTCGTGACCCGAACGAGTCCGTCCGGGCCGACCGTCGTCACCGAGGAGACGGCCGTGGAGGTTCGCAAAACCCCGATCACGGAGGAAGATCTTCGCGGCCAGCAGGGCGTGCTTCCGGACACCACCTACGAAGACATCGGCGGGTTGGGCCGCGAACTGGACCTGATCCGAGAGATGATCGAACTTCCGCTGCGGCATCCTGAACTGTTCCGTCGCCTCGGCATCGCACCCCCGAAGGGAGTGTTGTTACACGGCCCGCCCGGAACGGGGAAGACCCTGATCGCGAAGGCGGTGGCCAACGAGGTGGATGCGACCTTTCACGAGATCTCCGGGCCGGAAATCATGTCGAAATACTACGGAGAGAGCGAACAACACCTCCGGGAGATATTCGACGAAGCCCAACAGAACACGCCCGCGATCGTCTTCATCGACGAACTCGATTCCATCGCGCCGAGCCGCGACGAAGTGACCGGCGAGACCGAGCGCCGCGTCGTGGCGCAGCTCCTCTCGCTGATGGACGGCCTCGAATCGCGCGGTGACGTGATCGTGATCGCGGCGACGAACCGGCCGGACGCGATCGATCCGGCGCTGCGGCGCGGCGGACGATTCGACCGCGAAATCGAGGTCGGCGTGCCGGGCCGCGAGGGCCGGCTCGAAATCCTCCAGATCCACACCAAAGGGATGCCGCTGGCGGACGACGTCGATCTCGAGGAGCTCGCCGAACACACGCACGGGTTCGTGGGCGCAGACCTCGCCTCGTTTGCGAGGGAGGCCGCCATGCACGCGATCCGTCGCATCCAGCCCGACCTCGATCTGGAGGAGAAAGTCATCCCGGCGGACGTGCTGGAGGGGATCGAGGTGACCGGCGGAGACTTCGGGCAGGCGCGCCAGAGCATCGAGCCCAGTGCGATGCGAGAGGTGTTCGTCGAGGTGCCGGCGGTCACCTACGACGACGTGGGCGGTCTCGAATCGGTCAAGCACGAGTTGGTCAGGGCGGTGGAGTGGCCGCTCCGGTATCCGGAAATGTTCGCCAAACTTCACACCGAAGCCCCGAACGGCGTGCTGTTGTACGGGCCACCCGGCACGGGGAAGACGTTGTTGGCGCGAGCCGTCGCCAACGCGAGCGGGGTGAACTTCATCTCGGTCAAAGGTCCCGAACTCCTCGATAAATTCGTCGGGGAGTCGGAGCGAGGCGTGCGCGACGTGTTCCAGCGGGCCCGCCAGAACGCTCCGACGATCATCTTCTTCGACGAGATCGACGCCATCGCACCCGAACGGGGCGAATCGTTCGACTCGCACGTGACCGAGCGCGTGGTCTCGCAGTTGTTGACCGAACTCGACGGAATCGAAGAGTTGAACGGCGTCTTCGTGCTCGGTGCGACGAACCGCCCCGACATGATCGACCCGGCGCTCCTCCGGCCCGGCCGCCTGGAGAAGAACATCTACGTTCCGATCCCCGATCTGGAGGCTCGGCGCGCCATCTTCGAAGTTCACACGCGCGGGATGCCGTTAGCAGACGACGTGAACCTCGACGAACTCGCCGAGAACACCGAGGGGTACACCGGCGGCGACATCGAGGCCGTCGTCCGAGAGGCGAGCATGCTCGCCATGGACGAGACGGTACTCGAACTCGGCGATGAGGGCAGCGACGTCGACGAATCGAAGATCGACGAGGTAACGGAGGGGCTGACCGTCTCGCGCGAGCAGTTCCGGAACGCCCTCCGGAAGGTCAAACCGTCGGTCACGGAAACCCGGCGGGAGTTCTACGAGGAGATGGTGAACGAACTGGGCGGGAAAACGGAGGCGGACTCGGACGAAGCCGGTCTCGGCTTCCAATGATCGCACTCCCCGTCGTCGAGGGCTGGCGACGCGGGAGGGACCGGACTCCGCCTATTCGTGCAGTCCGCCCACTTCCGCGTAGAACGACGACTGTAGTTTCTCGGCCATGTCCTCGTCGCGGTCGATGCGCACGTCGATGACGGTCGGCACGTCGCTCTCCTTGCCCTCGCGGAGCGCCACGCCGAGTTCGTCGGGCGTGGTCGCGCGGATGCCCTCCGCGCCGAAGCCCTCCGCGACCGCCACGAAGTCGGTGTCGTGGAACTCCACGCCCGCGATGTCGCCGTCCTCCTCCTGCATCTGGCGGACCATGCCGAGGCTGGTGTCGTTCAGCACGACGAAGGTCGGGG
>CAZLHT010000249.1:0-3062 GCA_964559185.1 uncultured Natronomonas sp. | reverse complement strand
GGTGAACCGCCTCGGGGTCAAGCCCCGAGGCACTCGGCCTGCTCCGCCTGTAGAGAATCCAACGAGAGAGCTGATCGACGCGAGCGTTTACAGGAGGTCTTCGACGAGATCGGCGACTTCGTCGGGCGTATCCCCGACGGGAGCGCCCGCCTCGTTGAGCGCGTCTATCTTCGACTCTGCCGTTCCGGTTCCGGATCCGGAGACTATCGCGCCGGCGTGTCCCATCCGTTTGCCCGGTGGGGCCGTTCGCCCGGCGATGAAACCAACGACCGGCGTGTCCATGTACTCGCCGATGTATGCGGCGGCTTCCTCCTCGTCCTCACCGCCGATTTCGCCACACATCACGATCGCGTCGGTGTCCGGATCGTTCTCGTAGAGTTCGAGCACGTCGATGAAGTCGGTCCCGATGATCGGATCGCCGCCGATGCCCACTGCGGACGTTTGACCGATTCCGCGCTTGGTCAGATTGTCGACGACCTGGTAGGTGAGCGTCCCGGAGCGCGAGACAAATCCGACGTTACCCTTCGAGAAGATGTTTCCGGGGAGGATCCCGAGTTTCGCCTCTCCGGGGGTGATGAGACCGGGGCAGTTCGGCCCGATCAGGTCCGTATCGGTCTCGCTCAGTTTGCGGTAGATTTTTGCCATGTCTTGTTGGGGAACACCCTCGGTGATGGCGACGACGATATCCAGCGGCGAGTCGAGCGCCTCGAATATCGCGTCGGTCGCGAACGTCGGCGGCACAAAGATAACGGATGCGTTGGCGTCCTCTTCGCGAACGGCATTTTCGACCGTATCGTAGACGGGAACGCCAGCGGCCCCCCGACCGCCGCGTCCAGGCACCGCACCCGCGACGACGTTCGTCCCGTAGTCGATCATTTGCTCGGCGTGAAACTTCCCTTCGCCGCCGGTGACCCCCTGTACCACGACGCGCGTATCGTTGTCGACGAGAATGCTCATTGGTTCGCCTCCTCCGCGTAGCTGACGGCTCGCTGGACGGCTTCCTCCAGCGTCTTTTCGACCGTCACGAGATCCGTGTTCAGGATGGCCATACCCTCCTCTGCGTTCGTGCCCGCGAGCCGAACGACGACCGGTTTCGGGATCTCGTCGAACTGATCGAGAGCTTCGTTGATTCCCCTCGCCACCTCGTCGCCGCGGGTGATGCCGCCGAAGATGTTGAACACGACGCTGTCGACGTTTTCGTCCGAGAAGACCATATCGAGGGCGTTCGCGACGCGAGATGCTTTCGCGCCGCCGCCAATATCGAGGAAGTTCGCGGGCGACCCGCCGTAGTAATCCACGAGATCTAGCGTCGTCATCACGAGTCCGGCACCGTTCCCGATGATACCGGTGTTGCCCGACAGCCGGACGTAGTCGAAGCCGTACTCGTTGGCTTTGGCCTCGAGTTCGTCGCTCGCGGCCTCTTCCTCCATCTCCTTGAGTTCGGGCTGTCGGAACAGCGCGTCCTCGTCGATGTTCATGACAGCGTCGGCGGCGATCACGTCGTTATCGCTCGTGACCATGAGCGGGTTGACCTCAATCTCGGTTGCGTCCTTCGTAGCCCAAAGGTCGTACAACTGCGAGAGGATCGATGCCGTGTCAATCGCAACATCGCGGTCGATACCGGCCCCGAAGACCGCTTTACGGGCCTGATAAGGGTGCAATCCGAACGCCGGATCGACGTGCTCGCGAACGATAGCGTCGGGATCCTCGGCCGCGACTTCTTCGATGTCGACGCCACCTCGAGAGGAGACCATCGCGACCGGCTTGCCCTCGCTTCGATCCATCGTGACTCCGACGTACAGTTCGTTCTTGAAATCGACCGCGGATTCGACCAACACGCGGTCGACGTGTAGGTTTTTGAGAGCCATCCCGAGAATCGCGTCGGCCGCCTCACGGACCTCCTCGGCGTCGTCAACGAGTTTGATCCCGCCGGCCTTTCCACGGCCACCGACCTGGACCTGCGCTTTAATGGCGACGGGATAACCGATCTCCGCCGCCGCCTCGACCGCTTCATCCACGGTCGATGCGAGTGTCGAGTCCGGAACGGAGATCCCGGCATCGGCGAAAATACCCTTCGCCTGATACTCGTGCAGTTTCATTTCTGACTCGCTTGAGAACTCGACCGACCCGGAGTTAGTATTACCGGAACGGACCGCCACTCGAAAAAGATCGAGCCGGGAGAAACCGAAACTACCGCTCCCGTATCGTTGAGGTTTAGGCGGACACTTCGGATAACACGTCGGGACGATCCGCGATGACGCCGTCGACGTCGAGGGCCGCAAGAGAAGCGACTCGGTCGGCGGCGTCGATCGTCCACGCGTTGACTCGAAGGCCAGCGCGGTGCGCTTCGCAAACTGTCCGCTTCGTACAGACTTCCGCGGCGAGATGAAGATACTCACACCCAAGATCGATCGCCTTCTCGACGCCGGCGATACCCGGCTCGTCGGTGAGGTACGCCGTCGGAACGGTCGGATCGGCCTCACAGCAGGCGGCCAGCCCCTTCTGAGAAAACGATGAGATAATCGCGTTCGGATGGATCGAGTCGATGAGATGAAGCGCATCAGTGGCAATCTCGGCTTCTTTGATCTCGACGTTGACCCCGACGTGATCGGGAATAGTACGAAGGACGGCCTCCAGCGTCGGGATCGCCTCACCAGTGCCGAGAACGTACATCGCCTCGAGATCGGAGCGAGTGTACTCCCCTACGGGACCGCTATGGTCGGTCACTCGATCGACCGTCCGATCGTGAATGACGACGAGTTCGCCACTCTTACATCGTCGAACGTCGATCTCGATTCCGTCGGCGACCGCGGCGGCGTTGTCGACAGCAATAACCGTGTTCTCCGGATAAATAGAAGCGAAGCCACGATGAGCGATCAGATGCATAAGTGAACTCCATCGCGTATTTGTAAGTGTGTATCGCTGTCCCGTTTCGTGTCTCTTGCTGTCTCGTCGCCTTTCTCTCTACCTCTTCCCTTGTCCCGCCACCTCGCCCGTGCTCTTGGTTGTTTCATCCGAGACATCAGCACAAGACATATATAAAAATTCACCACAGAGTGGAA
>CAZLHT010000248.1:0-3074 GCA_964559185.1 uncultured Natronomonas sp. | reverse complement strand
GCGTCGTCGAGAAGGAGGACGCCTTCCGCGGCGACCACGACGACATCGCGCCGGATCTGGTCGCGATTCCGAACAAGGGCTTCGACCTCAAGTCCGGGTTCAAGGGCGACGCCGAGATCTTCGACACCGGCCCGCGAAACGGGATGCACAGCTTCGACAACACGTCGCTGTACATCGACAGCCCCGACGCGACGATCGAGGACGCCGACCTGTTCGACATCACGCCGACCATCCTCGATCTGATGGACATCGACTACAGCCGCGGCGAGTTCGACGGCGCGAGTCTGGTCTGAGCGCCGTACTTCCGACCTCCTAATTGTCGGAATCTCTATTGGTATCGGCGTGCAGTCGATCGCTATGAGGGATATCCCCCTCGTCGGTAGTAGTTTCGTGCTGGCGCTCCTGCTCGCCGGCATCGCCAGTTTCCTCACCGAGATCCCCGCCGTACTCGGCGTCACACCGGTGGGAATCGCCATCTATCTGGCCGTCGGCGTCGGACTGCCGCAGTATCTGCTCTCGCGTCGTAGCGGTTCGGCGCTACAGTTCGGCCTGGCCGCCTTCGCGGTCGTCGGCGCGGCGGTCGCGGTGATCGCAGGCGTCGTCACGGGATCGCCGAACGCGGAATGGGACGGCGGGGTCGTCTCGATCCTCCTCGTCGTCGTTTTCGGGAACGCCGCCGGTGCCGGCGTTCGCGCGTTCCGCGCCGGGTACCGTTCGGCGTCGTGATCCCACCGACGTGATCCGATTCGAACCCGTTTTCCGGCCGGCACCGAACCGTCTCGCATGGAAGAAATCATCCGCGCTCGCGGTCACGAGCACGTCACCGCCGAGCACGCGAGCACCTTCGAGGTGACGACCGACGACTATCTCACCCCCGCCGGCGACTGCATCCTCGCGATCGAGGCTGACCGCGCGCCGGCCGATTTCGACCCCGAGTTCGTCGCGGCGTGCCAAGACGCCGAGGCGACGATCACGTTCACGATCGAGGCCGACGGCCACCGCGAATCGGTGACCGGTCGGGGCGATCCCGCCCTCGAGTTCACCAACGAGCGCAGCGCGGTCGGCCGGACCAGCGACTACGTCGACGACCGGACGATCATGAACGGGGCCACGTTCGCGGCCGAGGGGTTCGACCGCGACCTCGTCGCGGCGCTGGCCGACGGCGCGGAAGCGACGGTGACGATTTCGGTCGAGTGATTCCGTCGGTGGACCGAGTACGGACCGCCCTCGAGTCGCAGACGGTTCCGCCGTCGTTTTGCCGTCCACGTTCTAACGCGAGGGTATGAGCGACGATCCCGAGCCTGCCGAAAACATCAGCGGGGGCGCGGACGGCGGCGGCGCAGCGGCCGAGTTCGACCCCGCAACGGCCGACACCCGCACGGAGCACGTGATCGATCGTCTGGGCGAATTATACTGGCAGAAAACGTACGGCGGACAGGATGCGTTCACCTGCCTCGTCCGGACCATTCTGAGCCAAAACACCAGCGATAAGGCGAGCCAACCGGCCCACGACGCGCTGCTCGAGCGCTATGACGGGGGTGAAATCGATCTCGCCGAATCGCTCGCGAACGCCGAGCAGTCGACGCTCGCAGAGACGATCAGCTCCGCGGGGCTCTACAATCAAAAGTCGGAGATCATCGTCGACGCCGCGGAGTGGGTCCTCGAGGAGTTCGGCTCCGCCGCGTCCTTCGACGCGTTCGTCAAGGACGAGGAGCCGTCGGCGGTTCGGGAGACGCTGCTCTCCGTGCGCGGCGTCGGGCCGAAAACGGCCGACTGCGTCCTGCTCTTTTCGGGCGGCCGCGGCGGCGTCTTTCCCGTCGACACGCACGTCCATCGGATCTACCGGCGCATGGGGATCGCACCGCCGGACGCGGACCACGAGGGAGTGCGCGCGGTGCTCGAGCGCGACGTCCCCGCCGCGAAATGCGGTTTCGGTCACACGGCCACGATCCAGTTCGGCCGGGGGTACTGCACGGCCCGGAAGCCGGCCTGCCTCGACGATCCCGAAGCGTGTCCGATGACAGACGTCTGCGACCAGGTCGGCGTTTATCCGGCGACGGGCGAGGTCGTCGACCCGGCCGACGCGCCGGAGTCGAGCGGGTGACCGCGGCCGCAACGACGAGACACGCGAGGGTCGGCACAGGATTCTCCCCCGTCTGGCACGAAGTCACGGCATGGAACCTGACCGCGTTCGGCGGATCTACGACGCGCTGGTCGCGGAGTACGGCGAGCCCGAGCCGCCTCGAGACATGCCGCCAGTGGACTACGTAATCCACACCATCCTCAGCCAGAACACGACCGACGAGAACCGCGACGCCGCGTTCGACGCCCTGCGGGAACGGTACGACGACGATTACGCCGCGATCGAGAACGCCGATATCGAGAACCTCGCCGAGACGATCCGACAAGCGGGACTCGCCCACACCAAGGCCCCGCGCATCCAGGACGCGCTCCGAACGATCAGAGAGTACACCGGTGGCGAGTATCGGCTGGACTTCATCGAGGAGATGGAGGCCGACGAGGCCAAAGACTGGCTCACCGACATCAAAGGGATCGGGCCGAAGACCGCCGCCGTGATCCTCCTGTTCCGGTTCGACAAGCCGCTGTTTCCGGTCGACACCCACGTCGAACGCGTCGGCAAACGATTCGGTCTGATTCCGCAGGACATGTCGGCCGAGCGGGCCCACGAGGAGTTTCGCGAGGGCGTTCCGGACGACATCAAGTACCCCTTTCACGTCCTGCTGATCGAACACGGCCGCGAGCACTGCTCGGCACGCGAGCCGACCTGTCACGACTCACCCGTCTGCGAGCAGTTCTGCTCGTACCGCGAGCAGGTCGTCGAGGGCGACGTTTCGCCGGAGGAGTACCCGCTCGAGGCCGACTGATCGACTGCCGTCACAGCCCGGCAACTGATACCAGACGCCCGCGATCGAACGCGCCGTTGTTCGCCCGGAAGACCGCGAACGGCTCGGCTAGCAACGCGTGCCGGCCACCCGTCCATCCCGGATGGCCGTCGGTGGCGGGCCCCCCAACCCCGGCCCCCCCCCCCCCCGGGGGGGGCGGGGCGGGGGGGG
>CAZLHT010000247.1:2279-3089 GCA_964559185.1 uncultured Natronomonas sp. | reverse complement strand
GATCGTTGAAGTGGGCCTCGACGGTCCGCTCGCCGTCGAGCGGGATCTGCAGCGGTCCGAAGTGCCAGTGGCTGTTCCCCTCGCCGTGCCAGTGGATATTCACGATTCGATCGCCCGTATCCGGCTCGACCATTTCGACGGGAAAAGCCGAACTGAGAGCCTTCCCGTCGAGGTCGAGCGCGGGCTCGACGTCCTCGGGCTCCTCCGTCGTCGGCCGTCGTTCGTCGTCGTCATCGAGACAGCCGGCCAAGAGCGCGCTCGCGACGCCGATACCGGCCCCGATGAGTTCCCGGCGTCGAATCCACCGTGATTCACGCATCCTGTCGGTCATGTTCTGTGGGAGGTCGTCGAAACTCGACGTCTCGTTCGCGAATCCGTCTGGGGTCGATAGGGGGATACGTCTTCTCATCGCGGTAATTCGATCGTCATCGCGGCCATGTCGAGAAAGGCGGTTTCGTACCCGACGTGGCGGGCAACCTGCGGCGGTGCCTCGACGACGAGTTCGAGTTCGTCACCCGGATCGAGCGCGACGTTCGTTCCGTAGTGGAGACCAAACTCGTCGTCCAGCGTTTGCACTAACTCGCCCCGATGCGCACCGTCGATCGAGAGGGCCACGTCGGGCAACGGGACTCGATTGTAGGGGGTCCGCGGCGAGACGAGTAGATATCCGTCCCCGTCGGCCAATCGAGATTCCTTCAGGTACCGAACGACGAAGCTCGCATCGTCGCTCGTCGGCCGCCCGAGATCACGCCCCGGATACGAATCCGCCGGCGGGAGCGTCGAATACGGCATCCGCTGGCCGCCGTGATC
>CAZLHT010000247.1:0-2269 GCA_964559185.1 uncultured Natronomonas sp. | reverse complement strand
GTCAGTCGCCGGCCGATGCCCTCGCCGGCGAGATCCGGTCCCGTCATCGCCTCGCGGGTTCGAATGAACTCCTCGACATCCCGCTGCAGCGAGAGGAAGTGAACGCCGGGCGAGTCACCGTCGACGGTGTTGAAATCTCGACGGAGGAGTCGTGGGCGTCCTGTATCGTCACGCACCCGGGTGGCCTTTTGCGCGTGGCCGACAATCCCTCGCGTCCCTGCGTCCGATTCGGTTTTATCGGCAATTTCGCCGGCGACGTCGGTGACCACGAGCGCGCCGAGGTAGTCCCCTCTCGAGAGGCGCGTTCGGTCCGGTAGATCCATCACCCGCCCGTAGTGATCGGTGATACCTACCCGTTCTGGTTCGGTTCTCGAACGAGCGCGACGAGAGGGGGATCGACTCCCGACCGACGTTTCGAACGCCTCCCGATCCACGCCCACGACCTCGGTCGGTACCTCGGTTGGCCCGGCGTCGATCTCCCGTCGACGGGGACGAGATTCACCCCTCGCCCATCGCTCGGCGGGAACGTAACGCGGGAACGACGCCGGGTATTCGATCGTGCGATCGGCCGTCACTTTTTGCGCGTGGAGACCGAACGAATAACGGGATCGAGATGGAGGCGGATCACTGGTACAACAACGCGGTCGTGTACGCCCTCGACGTGGAGATGATCGACGACTCGAGCGGCGACGGCGTCGGCGACTTTCAGGGGCTGATCGGCCGGTTGGACTACCTCAACCGCCTCGGCGTCTCCGCGCTCTGGGTGCTCCCGTTTTACCCCTCGCCGAACCGCGATAACGGCTACGACATCACCGATTACTACGGGGTCGATCCCCGGTTGGGGACGCTCGGGGACTTCGTCGAGTTCGTCGAGGAGGCCGAAGAGCGCGGGATCAAAGTACTCATCGACCTCGTGGTCAACCACACGTCGGATCAACACCCGTGGTTCCAGAAATCCCGAAGCGAGCCGGATTCGAAATACCGGGACTACTACGTCTGGGTGGAGGAGCCGCCGTCGAACTTCGACCGTCGATCGGTCTTTCCCGGCGAGGTCGAGGACGGACGCGTCTGGTCGTACGACTCGGAGGCGGGCGCGTACTACTATCACCGGTTCTATCCGTTCCAGCCGGATCTGAACGTCGCCAATCCGGAGGTACAGGCGGAGATCGAGCGGATCGTGACGTTCTGGCTGAAGCTCGGCGTCGACGGCTTCAGGGTCGACGCGGCCACCCTGATGATCCAGCAAAAACACCCCGACGCGGACGAGCCCGACGATCGACACGAACTGTTGCGGTCGCTCAAACGCCACGCACTCACGAAACGAGGCGACGCCGTCTTGCTCGCGGAGGCCGACGACGACCCGAGTGAGCTATCGACGTACGTCGGCGAGGACGGGATGGACCTGCTCATGAACTTCGTGTTGAACGCCCACCTCATCGCCGCGCTGGCGACCGAACGCGCCGGGCCGCTGCGCGAGGGAATCGATCGGCTGCCGACGCTCGAGCACGGCCGGTGGGCGAACTTCCTCCGGAATTACGACGAACTCAACATCGGCCGGCTTCCCGCGGAGCTTCAGAAGACGGTCTTCGAGCGCTTCGCGCCGGATCACGACATGCGGATCTACGGCCGGGGGATCCGTCGCCGGCTGGCACCGATGCTCGACGGCGACCAGGACCGGTTCAAACTGGCGTTCAGCCTCCTGTTTTCGATGCCCGGCACGCCGCTTTTGCTCTACGGCGACGAAATCGGCATGGGTGACGACCTCTCGCTTCCCGGTCGACAGCCGGTTAGGACGCCGATGCAGTGGTCCGACGACCGCAACGCCGACTTTTCGGACGCCCCCGAGGACGATCTCGTCGCGCCTGTCATCTCCGGCGGGCGGTTCGGCCACGAGCGGGTGAACGTCGCCGCACAACGCCCCGACGAGGGGTCGCTTCTCAACTGGTTCCAGCGACTGATCTCGACCCGCCGGGAGTGTCGCAGCATCGGCAACGGATCCGTTCGGTTCTTCGACATCGATCACGGGAGCGTGTTCGCCCACCGATACGACTGGCGAGAGAGCGGAGTCATCTGTGCACACAACCTCGCAGATGAACCCGCCACGGTCGAACTCCCCGCGGATCTGCATCCGGCGGACACAATTCATCTTCTGTTCGGTCACGCCGCCGACACGCGACGGGACGAGGGGGCCCTCACAGTCTCCCTCGAGGGATACGGGTTTGCCTGGTTCCACCTCCATCGCGCACCGGGGTGATCGATCCCGGAACCC
>CAZLHT010000246.1:0-3143 GCA_964559185.1 uncultured Natronomonas sp. | reverse complement strand
ATGTGAGAGTTCGAGTGGTGTCTCGACGAGCCCCGAAACCGAGAGCGCGTACTCGTCGGGCGGGATCGGATCGGGATCGTCGGCAACCCACATCGTCACCGGAAACGAGCCGTTTCCCGTCCCATCGGTCGGCTTCGAGCCGGTGAACCGTCGGTCCGTGCCGGGGACGCCGACGGCGCGGACGAGTGCATCGTCGAACCGAGCGGCGAGCCCGCCCGCGGCCACCAGGCCGAAGTATTTGAGTGCCGTCCGGCGATCGGCGACGTCTCGCCGCCGCGGGAGCCGAAACCGCGTGTACACGTGCGCGATCGTCAACGGCACCAGTAGGAGGCCGAAGGCGACGTGGATCGAGAGCAACGGCCAGGCGGCGACCCAGACCAATCCGACGATCCCCCACGCGATTCCGGTCGCGAGCGTCGAGAGCGCGACGACGAACAGCGCGACCGACAGCGCCGTCGAGCGCCGCCACCGGTTCGGGTCGGTGAGCCGGCCTCGCACCCGGATGAGTTTGAACGCGAGCAGAAACACGAGCGTCAACCCGACGAGGCGATGGCCCCAGACCCACAGCCATCCGACGCCGTCCGGTCGGCCCACCGTAAACGAATACAGTCCGGACGCGGTCGCGACGAGCACGCAACCGAGAATCGACCAATCGACGGCTCTCGGCGGCGGCGCGTATTTCAGCAGTCGATCGGAGCGGGAGATGTCCATGGCGTCTCAGACGGGGGCGGCGACGTCACTCGACGTCGTCTTCGAGTTCGATGTCGGCGCTTTCGAGTTCGAGATCCAGATCGACGTCGCCGTCGCCCGCGGCGAGCGCTTCGATGCTGTCGAGGCCGAGCAGTTCGCGCGTCTCGGCGTCGAACGCCATCGACTCCAGCTCCGCACCGTCGCCGACCTCCCCCCCGGTCAGGTGCTTGCCGTAGCGGCCCAAAAGCGAGGTGAGTTCCTGCGGCAGGACGAACGTCGTCGATTCGCCCCGACCGATCTCCTCGAGCGTCTCCATTCCGCGTTCGACGATCGCGCGCTCTCCCATCGATTCGGCCGATTTCGCCCGAAGCACCGTCGAGATCGCCTCGCCCTGGGCTTCGAGGACGCTGGCCCGTTTCTCGCCCTGGGCTTCGAGGATGTTGGCCTGCTTGTCCCCCTCGGCTTTCTCGATCGCCGAACGCCGTTTCCCCTGCGCTTGCAGGATCATCGCCCGGCGCTTGCGCTCGGCGGAAGTCTGCTGTTCCATCGCCCGCTGGACGTCCTCACTCGGGTTGACCGCTCTGACCTCGACGGCCTCGACGCGGACGCCCCACTCGTCCGTCGGCTCCTCCAGCTCTCTTTGGATGCGACGGTTGATCTTCTCGCGTTTCGAGAGCGTCTCGTCGAGTTCCATATCGCCCAGTGCGGCCCGAAGCGTCGTCTGTGCGAGATTCGACGTCGCGACCGTGTAATCGTCCACTTCGAGGAACGCCCGCGTTGCGTTCATCACCCGGATGTAGACGATGGCGTCGGCGGTGACCGGGGAGTTATCCTCGGTAATGGCCTCCTGCCGCGGTACGTCGAGCGTCTGCGTCCGCATATCGAAGGGATACGTCCTGGAGACGAACGGCGGAACGAAGTGGAGCCCCGGTTCCAGGAGCTCGCGATACTCGCCGAAGACGGTCAGCGCCTCCTTCTCGTACGCCTCGACGATTTCGACGGCGCTCCAGACGGCGGCGACGGCGACGAGGAGGAGGGCCGTGCCGGCGAGCAAGAGCGGGTCGAGTTCGATCGCGCCGACACGCACCGCCGCACCGACGGCCAACAGGGCGAAGAGGACGGCGAACGCGCGAGTCGAGAACCTCGCACTCTTGCGGCCGAGTTCGCGGGCGGGGCTGTCTGTCATACCGTTCGATTGTGGCTCGCGGTACTTGAACCTACGTCGGCGAAGCGGACGATCCGAAACCGATCGTCGACGCCGAAGTGGATATTATACACATATTATCGTTATATACAACTTTTTTATACTTGAAGCTGACATCTATACAGATGCTATGACCGAGGCGTATTCTGCTCACGCATCCGATCTCTCTGTCTCAGTGGACGACGCTCCGAGGGAGATGGCCGGACAGATCTGTCGGGGATTCCTCGCACATGATCGTGGCGACCGCAAAGTGGCGTTAGAGGCCTTCAAATTCGTCGATACCCTGCAGTTCCGACACAGTGACGCACACGATATTCACCTCGCCACGGAGGCGTTCGTCGATGCTCTCTGGGCGAAAGACGACGTCGAAGTGCGGTACATGCGAAACGGCACGCTGGACGAGGCGGGGCTCGCCGGGGCGGACTGGAGCCCCGTCCGGAAGAAATTCAGGGAACGAGCGGCCGCGCTGGGGATCGAACAGGAGTACGCGGAACTCAAAACCGAGGCGTGGCGACGACACAAAACGGGCGGCGACTACTGGTCGCTGTTTCAACGGGCCCAACTGCTGGAGCTTCGAGCCGCCCTGCAGGATCCGTCCTACCCCAAAAAGCCCAAGGAAGGACGATCGGGAGTCGGTCCCGAAGCGCTCCGGTACGCACTCGCCGTCGAGTTACACGACATGCACACGCGTCACCACTGGGAACAGGCCGAAACGGCGATGACTCCGTATTTCGAACACATCGTTTCCCATCACTCGAATGAATAAGAACGTCCCACAACGGTCGGATCGCGACATCGAGTTAGTCACCGACCAGCCGACGACAGAACGGGTACGAATCCTCGCGGTAGACGACGATCCGTCTCTTCTCGATGTGACGGCGACGTTTCTGGAACGGGAGCGCGATAGCTTCGAGGTCGTGACGAGAACGCGTGCGGACGAGGTGCTTTCGGAGCTGACGGGGGGAGAAATCGACGTCGACGCCATCGTCAGCGATTACGATATGCCCGCGATGGACGGGCTGGAATTTCTCGAGAAGTTGCGCGAGCACCACCCAGACATTCCCTTCATTCTCTTCACCGGCAAGGGATCGGAGGAGATCGCGAGTAACGCGATTTCGGCCGGGGTGACAGACTATCTGCAGAAAGAGACCGGCGCGAGCCAGTACTCCGTCCTCGCGAACCGGCTGCTCAACGTCGTCGAAAAGCACCGCACGCGACGAAAGCTCGAGGAATCGGAACGGAAATTTAG
>CAZLHT010000245.1:0-3178 GCA_964559185.1 uncultured Natronomonas sp. | reverse complement strand
TTTCACCACAGTCCGGTCAGCGATTGTGGGTCGGGGAGACCGCCCGAATACCCGCATCACTTACCTTCGAAGGCGACGCAGTGGACCTGGGATTTGGCTTCCGTCTCATCGAGGTACTATCCGATGTCGGGCGGTGACGACTCAGACGGGGAGGAAAGCATCTAACGCGGCCGACTGGCCACTTTCGCCACCCGTGAACGACCGACTTCCCCGTTCTTCCCGGTGAGTTTCCCTCTCATTCCGACGTTTCGATGACGATCTCGCCGTTGGACTCGATGCAGACGGTAGTACCAGCGTACGGGAATCGGACCGTTGCCCCCGCTCGATCCGGGTGATGATCGTCCGAATTCGTTTCGAAGAGCGCGTCGAGCGCGTCCGGATCGATCGCGCTGTGAAGCGGTGGGAGATCGATAGGTTCGCACTCGCGCGCCGCGGCGACCTCGAAGACGACATTCGTGCTCATTGGGGTGTTCATTCGAAGGGTGAGGATCGGATCCGCTATGACGTCTATAGGGTGGCGATTCAAATAAGCATTGCTTCGATATCGATGCCGTTCACTCGCAGTCTTCGACTTTCCCCGTTCGAAGCGGTGTATCGTCAAGCACGGTTGCGACCCCTCGGCGAAGGCGCTGGGAGACGGCCGAATCCGAGATGTCCATACTCTCGGCGAGTTCGACGAGGTTGATCCGGCGCGGCACGTTGAAGTACCCCTCCGTCAGGGCGACCTCCAGGGTTTCCCGATGGGCATCCGTGAGCTTCGTGTCGATGGTGAGAGATCGATGAACACCTGGATTGTGCACGGTTTCTAGAGCGAAACGTCATTCTCCACATAGCGACGGGAAAATTCAGAGAGCAGATCGTGATCGTCGAATCTGAGCTGTAGCCGCCAAACGTCGTCCTCGCCGATCCCCTCCGGGATACTCGCGCCCGTCTCGGTCATGACCTCCAGGCGGCCGCCGGCCCGCTCGGCCCACACGACGCGAATGAGAGCTCCATTCGCCGTATCGACGACCGTTCACGATTCGATGTCCGCTTCGTTCCGGAGGTCCGCTTCGATCGCCTCGACGGTATCGTCGGATGCCCAGAAGTAGGGAATGAGGCTATAATGGGAGCACGTCCGAATGCACGTGCCAGTTGAACGAGTGACACGTCGCTCGTCTCGTCCCTACGTGTTTAAAGGGGCGTGCAGGGGACATCGACTCGCTGCGTCACGGCAATAGTGAAACGGCCTTCGGCCGGTGAACCCTCAGTCCGGGCGCTTCAGCGACAGCGCAGTCCGGTCGAACGAACAGACCAGCGGCTCTTTCGGATCGTTCACCTTGAACACCTCGACGGCCATCGTGACGATCCCCCGTTCGCCGTCGCTCGTCTCCCGCTTGTCGGTGACCGTCGATTGAACCCGGATCGTATCGCCGTGAAAGACGGGATTCGGGTGCTCGACCTCATCGTAGGAGAGGTTGGCAACGATGGTGCCGTCGGTCGTATCCGGGATCGTCAGGCCGACCGCGAGGCTCATCGTATACAGGCCGTTGACAAGTCGTTCGCCGAACTCGGTGTCCGTGGCGAACTCGGCGTCCAGATGCAAGGGCTGTTGGTTCATCGTCATGTCGCAGAAGGCCTGGTTGTCGGCCTCCGAGATGGTTCGCCGTTTCCCATGTTCGATGGTCTCGCCGACCTCGAATTCCTCGTAGTATTTTCCGGTCATTGATCGTATGCTGGTGTGATCGGGTTACAAAACCGTGCCGTGTTTCTTGTCCGGAAGGTCCTTCTCGATCCCTTCGTAGAAGGCGAAGCGGTTCGCGAGCTCCTCCCGGAGCGAACTCGGGGGGACGATCTCGTCGATGACGACCTCACTCGCCATCCGACGCGCGTCGATGTTCTCGCGAAACTCCTCGCGGAGTTCTTCCTCCGTTCGTTTTCGCTCCTCCTCGTCGTCGATCGCGGCGAGCTTTCGGGCGTAAACGGCGTTGATCGCAGCCTCCGGACCCATGATCGCGATTTCGCCGGAGGGGAGCGCGAGCGTCGATTCCGGGTCGTACGCCGGACCGGACATCGCGTAGATACCGGCTCCGTACGCTTTCCGGACGACGACGCACTGTTTCGGAACCGTCGCCGAGGAGGTCGCGTAGATCATCTTCTTGCCCTGCTCTAAGATACCCTCCTTTTCGACCTGTGAACCGGCCATAAAGCCCGGTGTGTCGGTGAGATACAGCAGTGGGACGTTGTAGGCATCGCAGGTCCAGATGAATCCGGCTGCCTTCTCGGCGGCGTCGGGGAAGATCGCGCCCGCTCGCTGGGCGGGCTGGTTGGCGACGACGCCGATCGGTCGGCCGTCGATACGGGCGAATCCCGTCAGGATCTCTTTGCCGTACTCGGGCCGCAGTTCGAACCACGAGTCGGCGTCGAAGACTCGGTCGATGAGATCGACCATGTCGTAGCCACGGTTCGGCTCCTGGGGGATGACGCCATCGATTCCCTTGGTCGGGTAGGCGGGCGGGCTGCTCTCGGTTTTCGGCGGTAACTCGTCGCTGTTGTCGGGGAGATATCCGATGAGCTGTGCGACGAGTTCGCGGGCGTGTTCCTCGTCGTCGGCGACGAGGTCCGCGCTCCCGGAGTGTTTTGCGTGGACGTCGGGACCGCCGAGTTCCTCGAGTGAGATCTCCTCGCCGGTGACCATCTGGACCATCCGCGGACTGGCGATCGCCATCGAACTCATGCCCCGAACCATCACGGTGAAGTCGGCGAAAACCGGGGTGTAGGCCGCTCCGGCGATGCAGGGGCCGTAGAGCACGCAGATCTGTGGGACGCGACCCGAGAGCATCGAATGATTGTAGTAGTACTTGCCGATTCCCTCGCGGTTCGCGAAGAAGCCGGTCTGCTGGTCGATCCGACCGCCCGACGAGTCCATAAGGTACAGGACCGGTTGTGCGGTCTTCAGCGCGCGCTGTTGCATCCGGAGGAATTTCTCGACGCCCTTGGTGGCCATGCTGCCCCGCTTGACCGTGTAGTCGTTGGCCATGAAGTGGACGTCGCGGCCCTCGAACGTCGCGCCACCGGTGATGAGCCCGTCGGCGGGCAGGATGTCGTCGGCGTCGAACTCGGCAAATTTGCCGTCCTCGAAGAGGAAACCGTCGGTACCCCCATCGTCGAACCACAGATCGATCCGATCCCTGACGAA
>CAZLHT010000244.1:0-3191 GCA_964559185.1 uncultured Natronomonas sp. | reverse complement strand
GCAGTCTCTCGCCGGAGGCCCACGAGAACAACTCGATCGCGATGAACCGCCTCGGGGGAAAATCCAACACCGGCGAAGGTGGCGAGCCGCCCGAGCGATTCGGCACCGAAAAGGAATGCAACGTCAAACAAGTCGCCTCGGGTCGTTTCGGCGTCACCTCGACGTACCTGACGAGCGCCGACGAATTACAGATCAAGATGGCGCAGGGTTCGAAACCCGGAGAGGGAGGTCACTTACCGGGCAAGAAGGTGAACGAGATGATTGCGCACGTCCGGTACTCGACGCCCGGCGTCGGACTCATCTCGCCGCCGCCACTGCACGACATCTACTCGATCGAGGACCTCAAACAGCTCATCCACGATCTGAAGGCCGCCAACCCCGAGGCGGACATCAACGTCAAGCTGGTCTCCGAGGCAGGGATCGGCACCATCGCCGCCGGGGTCGCCAAGGCGAACGCCGACGTAGTCCACATCTCCGGCCACTCCGGCGGGACCGGTGCGTCGCCGAAAACCTCGATCAAGAACGCCGGCCTTCCGTGGGAACTCGGCCTCGCAGAGGCGAACCAGATGCTCCGCTCGACGGGGCTTCGATCGCGGATCAAGGTGACCACCGACGGCGGCATGAAAACGGGATACGATGTCGCCATTGGAGCACTGTTGGGGGCCGAAGAGTACATCTTCGGGACCGCCTCGCTCGTCACCTCGGGCTGCGTGATGGCCAGACAGTGCCACGAAAACACCTGTCCGGTCGGCGTCGCCACCCAGGACGAGAACCTCAGACAGCGGTTCCCGGGCGAACCGCAGCACGTCATCAACTACATGACGTTCATCGCCCAGGAACTCAGAGAGATCATGGCCGAACTCGGCTTCGAGACCGTTGAGGAGATGATCGGCCGGGTCGACGTCCTCCGACAGCGCGAGGACGTCGAACAGGCGAAAGCGAAGAAGCTCGATCTCTCCGGTATCCTCGCCGAACCGACCGGTGACGACCGCTACAAGACCGAACCACAGACCCACGAGATCACCGACGCCCTCGATTGGGGACTCATCGAAGAGGCGAGAGACGCGATCGAAACCGGCGAGCCGGTCCACCTCGACCGGGAGATAACGACCGTCGACCGTGCCGTCGGCGCGACGCTCTCGAATCGGATCTCGAAGCGTTACGGCATCGAGGGACTCGCCGAGGACACGATCACGGTCGACTTCGGTGGCACCGCCGGACAGAGCTTCGGGGCGTTCCTCCAAGACGGCGTCACGATGCAGTTGACCGGCACCGCGAACGACTACGTCGGAAAGGGGCTCTCAGGCGGGAAGTTGATCATCAACACGCCGAACGACGCGCCCTACGAGCCCGAAAAGAACATCCTCGTCGGTAACGTCGCCCTCTACGGTGCAACCCAGGGAGAAGCCTACATCAACGGCATGGCTGGCGAGCGCTTCGCCGTCCGCAACTCGGGCGTGAAAGCCGTCGTCGAGTCGGTCGGCGATCACGGCTGTGAGTACATGACCGGCGGCGTCGTCGTCTGCCTCGGCCGGACGGGGAAGAACTTCGCGGCGGGGATGTCCGGCGGCGTGGCGTACGTCCTCGATCGGGACGGCGACTTCGAGGAGAAAGTCAACTACGGGATGGTCTCGACGACCGACGAACTCGACCGGATGGACCGAAAGATGCTCCGCCGCCTCGTCGAAAACCACGTCGCACACACCGACTCCGACCGCGGCGAATACGTTCTCGATAACTGGGAGTCCGAACTCGAGAAGTTCGTGAAGGTGATGCCGGACGCCTACGCCGAAATAATCGAAGAGCGCGAGGGTGTCGACGTCCGAACCGAACTCCCCGGGACCGCCACTCCCGGAATCGAGAGCGAGCGTGCCGGCCACGCCGCATCTGACGACTGAACACGGACGACGGTTCCGTCAGGGGGTTTATGTCCGCCGGCACCGTACGGGCGCGCGTGAGTACGCGAACGAACGCCCTCGACGACCGCATCTTCGGCGTCGACATCCAGAGCGGGGACGTTCGGGGCGATCCGCCCTCGTACGCCCTCGTCACGTACGACGGGGAGACGATCGATCGCGACGTCGTCTCTCGACGGAAGCTCCACCGCCGTATCGAGGAAGAGGCCCCGGGGATCCTTGCGACGGACAACACCTTCGAGTTGGCCGAGGACAAGGGGGCACTCGTTCACTTCCTTCAAGAGCTTCCCTCCGAGACGAAGCTCGTACAGGTCACGGGTGACGAGCGACCCGAACCGCTCTCGCGGGTCGCCGCCCGCCACGACGTCCCCTACGGTAAAGAGCCGATGCGCGAAGCCGAAGCCGCGGCCCGACTCGCGGCCAGAAACGTCGGCTACGAGGTGTCGGCGTTCACGAACACGACGGAAGTAAAGGTCTCGCGAGGGCGTTCGACCGGGAGCGGCGGCTGGAGCGAGGATCGGTTTACCCGCCGCATCCACGGCTCGGTGAAACGGACCGCTAGGGAGGTCGAGTCAGCGCTCGAAGAGTCCGCACTGGAGTACAAGATGGACGTGACCGAGAAGTACGGCGGCTACTCGCAGGCCCGCTTCGAGGTCGAGGCGACGCCCGCAGAGATCCCGGTTTCGACCCGCCGATCGGGCGACGTCCGGATCGAAATCGAGCGCGAGCGACGTGATGGCATCGAGTACCGCCCGCTCGTTACCCGTCGAGATCACGTCATCGTAGGAATCGATCCCGGAACGACGACCGCGGTGGCGCTGACCGATCTCGACGGCAACCTCCTAGACGTGTGGTCGAGCCGGACAGCCGACACCGCCGAGGTCATCGAGTGGATTATCGAGCATGGGCGTCCGGTGGTCGTCGCCGCCGACGTCGAGCGGAGGCCCGAAACCGTCGAGAAAATCAGACGGAGCTTCGACGCCGCCGGCTGGGTCCCCGAGCGCGATCTGGCGATCGACCGAAAGCTCCACCGAACGCGGGAGGAGGCCCACGAGAACGATCACGAGCGGGACGCTATGGCGGCGGCGCTATTCGCATTCGACGATCACGAGGACCAGTTTGAACGGATCACCGCGAAAGTCCCGCCGGAGTTCGAGCGCGAGGAGGTCATCGCTCGAGTCGTCGCCAGCGGGGAAAGCGTCGAGACGGTCCTCCACGCCCTGAGCGACGGTGACGGTGAGGAGGAGTCCGAAACATCGCACGATCCCCGGGAAC
>CAZLHT010000243.1:1686-3207 GCA_964559185.1 uncultured Natronomonas sp. | reverse complement strand
TACTCCGTCGCGAGTCGCTCGACGAACGAGCGAATACCGGCGATCGCCGCCTCGTTTTCGTCGAGATCGGCGACGTATCTGTCGACGATCGCGACGGCGACCGTCACGTCGATCTCGTCACCCTCGCGCTTTCCCATCACCTTGATATCCTGCCCGACGACCGGGTTGTCGCCGGCATAGCGGCCGTTGAGCTGACGTTCAGTTTCGAGGACGATCGTCTCGGTTTCGGTCAGCGGCGCGTGGCCGACGCCGAAGGAGGTGTCGTTCGACATCGGGACCTGCTTTCCGTCCTCGCCGAAGACTTCCTGAAGATCGCCGGAGCCCTCCCCGAGTTTGACGTCGACGACGATGTCGGTGCCGAAATCGACGAACGGGAAGTGGTCCGTGATGTACTCGCGGGCTGCACGGAGCGCGATCGTTTCGGCGGGGATCTTCGTCCCGTCGTACGATTTCGTCGCCCGTCCGGTGATGAGGAGGTAGATCGGATCGATGACTTCGCCGCCACCGAGGGAGGGTTCGGCGCTGCCGGCGACCAGTTGCGTCTCGTCGGTGTTGTAGTGGAGTACCTTCCCGACGCGGTCGATGTACGCGCGAGCGAGCGCCCGCGAAACGCATTCGGCGATCCCGTCACAGAGCGAGTCGGGGTGTCCGATCCCCTTGCGTTCGACGATCTCGACGTCTTGAGCTTCGACCGAGCGGCCGACGACCGGCTCGACGCGGATGTTTCGATCGGTCATTAGGCTCCCTACTCCGGGATCGGTTCTATAACTTACGGAAACCAAATCCGACGAATTGATAACTGTGAAACATTACCTTCGGAGCCAACGGGGCGTCAGAGCGGGCGATCGTCACTCGCTCGAATCGAGTACCATTCCCAGATACGAGCGTCGGATCTGCGCGTCGGGATCGAAACCCAATCGAACGAGCAGCTCGGCGGCCCCCTCCCGGGCCGGCTCAATCACCTCGGCCTCGGTTTCGACTTCGAGGAACTCGCCGAGTCCCGAGACGGTGTCGAGTGTGACCGTGTAGTCGTCGTACCCGTACCGTTCGCGTGTCTTTTCGACCGTTGCGGCCGGGTCGAATCCGAGGTTGTCGAGGATCGCGGCGAACGTCTCCCCGTCGTCGATGCGGGTTTCGAACTCCGCTCGCGTCTTCGATTCGGCCTCAACCAGCGGGCCCTTGTACGTCACCCGAGTTTCGTCGCCCCCGTCGGTCGTCTCCCGGCGGATGCGAAGCGCCTCGTCTGTCGTCGCGAAATCCCGACCGGGGTGGTCGTAGTAGGTATCGACCTGTCGCACCGTCCCCGACGGAACGGCGTCGAGTTCGGAGAGTCGCGTTCGGACGCGATCGTGATCGGCCCGCACCTTCATCTCGACCTCGTACATGGCCGTCGAGTCTCTCGGAACGAGTAAAAACGCCGCGACTCGCGTCGGCGGTGAAACGTGATGGTTAAGGGTGCGACGACTGTCGTAAGCAGTATGAGCGACGAATCCGACGAGGTCGAAGCGACCGAAACGGCCG
>CAZLHT010000243.1:0-1586 GCA_964559185.1 uncultured Natronomonas sp. | reverse complement strand
GAGACGGTCGAGGGGCTCCAGGACGGCGATTTCGTCCGGATCGGCTACACCGCCCGAACGGTAGACGACGGGCAACTGGTCGACACGACCGACGAGTCGGTCGCCGAGGAGGAAGAGGTCGGCGACCAGGGGACGTTCGAACCCCGAGTGATCGTCCTCGGGGAGGGGCACCTCTTCCCCGGGGTCGAAGACGACATCCGCGGCAAAGAGGTCGGCGACGGGGGCAGCGTCGTCGTCACCGCCGAGGAGGCCTTCGGCGAGTACGACGAGGAGGAGGTCCGCACCGTCTCGGCCGATAAAATCGACGACGACGACCGTTTCCCCGGCGCTCGCATTCAGATCGACGGCCAGCAGGGCGTCCTGGAGACGATCATCGGCGGTCGCGCCCGCGTCGACTTCAATCACCCACTCGCCGGCGAGGACATCGAATACGAGTACGAGATCCTCGACGTCGTCGAGGACGATCTCGAACAGGCGCGCGGTCTGATGAACATGTTCCTCGATCTCGATCTCGAGATGTGGGTCGAGACGGACGAGGTCGAAGAGACCCGCGTGGAAGAGCCCGACGACGAGGGAGAAGACGACGACGAGGACGACGAAACGCAGGAGGAACCCGAAGAAGGGGACGAAGCCGACGCGGCCGAACCCGAAACGATCACTGAGGTGGTCGAAAAGCGGACCCTCTACGTCGAATCGACGCCGCAACTCTCGATGAACCAGCAGTGGATGATGCAAAAACAGCAGATCGCACAGCAACTCATCGACCTGACCGACATCGATCGCATCCTGATCCAGGAGATTCTCGACGGCGGTATGGGGATGGGCATGGGCGGCATGATGGGCGGTCTCGGCGGGGCCGACGCGGGCGACGTCGACATCGAGGAGGCGCTCGAGGAAGCCGACATAGACGCGGACGATCTCGCCGACGAACTCGAATAGAGGCGACGACGATCGAACGAGTACGGGACGGAAGCGTTACTCCGTCGACGAGTCGAGATCTCGCTTGAACTCGTCGAATCGGTCGAGCGATTCGGGCAGTTCGGAGTCAATCCGACGTTCGTCGCGGGAAGAGGGGTGCTCTTCGTCGAGCGGCTCGGCCACGTCCTCCCATCCGGGCTTGATCCGGACGCTCTTGGCCGGTTGTCCCACGACGACGTGGTGGGCCGGAACGTCCGACTGGACGACGCTTCGCGCCCCGACGATGGCGTTCTCGCCGATTTTACAGCCCGCACGAATCATCGCGTCGAAGGTGATCCGCGCGTCGTCCTCGACGATCGTGCGGTAGTTGTCGACGTCGGTCTGGTTGACGATGTCGTGATCGTGACTGTAGACGTGGACGCCGTCGGAGATCGAAACCCGATCGCCGATCGCCAACGAGCCGCGGTCGTCGAGATGGACGTCGTCGTGGACCACGACGTTGTCGCCGACGGCGATATTGTGTCCGTAGGTGAAGGTGATCCCCTTGAAGAACCGACAGCCGTCGCCGCACGTCTCGAAGAGATGCTCGGCGAGCATCCGCCGGAACCGAAGTGCGAACTCGACGTTGTCGGCCATCGGCGTGGCGTCGAACTGCCGCCAGAGCCACT
>CAZLHT010000242.1:2117-3211 GCA_964559185.1 uncultured Natronomonas sp. | reverse complement strand
CCGTCCATCCAGATGGTGTCGACGTCCATCTCCTCGAAAGACATGGTTCGTCTGTGGGGTCCGTCTGTAATGAACGTTGACGATTCTCGGTAGGTTCGACGGCGGCTCTCGCACTCGGCGTCGGGCTTCGATCGGAAATCCGGGAAGTTATGCCTTGAAGGCCCCAACCGACGGCCGATGGGAGTGCTTGACGACAAGGCTCGCGCGCGCCTCTTCTATAAGTATCTCTCGCGGGTGTACGACCGGGTCAATCCGTTCATCTGGGACGAGAGCATGCGCGAGGAGGCGATCGAGTGGTTCGGGATCGACGCCGGGGACCGCGTCCTCGACGTCGGCTGTGGCACCGGATTCGCCACGGAGGGGTTGCGAAAACGCACCGACGAGGTCTGGGGGCTCGATCAATCCGCCCACCAGCTCGAGCGGGCGTTCTCGAAGTTCGGCAAGTGTGGCCCCGTGACGTTTCACCGTGGCGACGCCGAACGGCTCCCCTTCGCCGACGATTCGTTCGACGCCTACTGGTCGTCCGGCTCCATCGAGTACTGGCCCGATCCGGTCGAGACGCTCCGGGAGGCCCGTCGCGTGACGAAGCCGGGCGGACCCGTTCTCGTCGTCGGGCCGGATCACCCGAAGTCGACGCTGTTCGCCGCCATCGCCGACGCGATCATGCTGTTTTACGACGAAGAGGAGGCCGATCGGATGTTCGCCGAGGCCGGGTTCGCGGAGTTCGAACACCGGATCCAACAGCGCGCGCCGGGTGCCCCGCGAGCGATCACCACGATCGCCCGCGTTCCCGACGACTGAGGGAATTCGCCGCCGAAACGGGGGAGCGAATGAAACGGACCAGGCGGTGGTTTCGATTCGAGCCACACGCTGATCGTCGGCGAATACTTCGATCGTGATCGTATCTCCCGGGTGCATCGTCGGACTGTTCGTCTCCCTGATCGTCAATGAAGCCGTCTGACCCGCCCGCCACTGCCGAGCGGTCGCGCTATTCCACGGTCCGCTCGGCCCGCTCTCGAAGTCTCGAGACGTAAAGAACGGTAGTGGCGGCTGTCGCTCGAGCGGCTCGTCTTCGATTCGGATGCGAAGCTCCA
>CAZLHT010000242.1:0-2017 GCA_964559185.1 uncultured Natronomonas sp. | reverse complement strand
GGGGACGATCGGCGATCAACCGAGGTTGGTGTTGAGCGACACCGACTCGCCGTCGTGGGTCGCGTTCACCGTCGTCGTCCCGCGCGGCGCGACGGTCTGGAGTCGCTCTCCCTCCGTCGATCCGATCGACTCGTCGTTCAGTTCGATCTCCGCATCGACCCGTTCGTCGGTCAACGTATCGACGACGGAGATGCCGATCGGTCCACCGGCGCGGGTGGCGTTGAGGACGAGCCGAAGCTCGCCGTCCGTCCGTTCGAAGGTCGTGGTTGGAACCCCGTCGAGTTCGATCCGCTGCGTCTCGTAGAGAATTTCGGTCGATCCGCTGTCGAGATACGTCTCAAGGGTACCGTGAGGATGGTTCGCTCCGAAGCGATAGAGGCGGACCTGGGCCGGTCCCATGGCGTCGATCGCTTCGAAACTATTTATCGCCCACGGATAGAGTTCGGTGAACCGATCCAGCGCGGGCGATGGATTCCCCTCGTACCTGTCGGAGACGTCGACGCGCTTTGCCGTCGGATCGTGTGCCTCGCGCAGGTACGTCTCGCCGTTCGGGGTGACGGTCGACAAGACGATCCCGTCAGCCGCTGTTTCGACGTACACCCGCGACGACGATTCACCCTCGAGAGACCGAGCTACCTGTGCTCTGACCGGACCGTTCATGGGAATGAGTCGGACCTGATCCGTCGCCGCTCGATCGGCGGCTTCTTCGAGCCCGTGATCTTCCGCGGTCGACTCGAGCCACTCGAGCGCCTCGCCCGTCCCTTCGGCTTCGCGATGGACCGCGACGAGCGTTCGTAGCAGTTCGTGCTCACTCACTGTGCCGTCGTTAAACCGCCGTATCGCCGCCGTCTCCTTCGTTTCCAGTTCGTCGGTTCGTCGGGAGAGCCGATCGACACTCTCCTCGATTATTGCCCGTCGATCGTCGGTCGTCTCGGCGTTTTGGTACCTCCGTTGTACCGACTCCTCGAGATAGACGCTACGAAGCTGCCCGGTGTCGGCCTCGACGGCCCCGGCGACGTCGATTCCGGCCGTTCGCGCCTCGGTTCGGTCGAGCCTAGCCGGTGGGGGGGTTAGATACCCGGTGGTATTTTCTGCTGTGATGACCGACATAGACGGATCGGATTCCTCATCCGTCTGTAACGGTCCGACCGCGATATCGGATGCTGTGACGACACCGCCAATGGGTGCCGCACAGAGGAGGAGGGCGACAATCGAAACGCGGATACCGTCCATACGAGGGTCGACGATCCGGACGAACAAAAATCCGCCCGTCCGGGTCGATCATCGAACGGGCGAAGGAGGAGCGCCGAGATAGTTTATCAAGGATGCAGACGTTTTATCTCGCGATGGAAAGCGTTTTGCCACGGCGGGGTCCATGATTTAGCGATGCGGTACCGGGTCCCTCTCCTGCTGTGTGCCCTCCTCGTCCTCTCGGTCGCGGTCGGTGTCGCACCGGTCGCCGGACAACCGCAGTCGGGGGAGACACACCTCGAAGTCCAACTGCAGGACAACGGTGACGCGGATTGGAGCGTGACGGTGGTTGTACCGATCGAGGACGAGGAAGATCGGGCGGATTTCGAGGCGTTCGCGACGGGGTTCGAATCCGAGACGAACGATCTCGATCTGGGCGTCGACGCCTTCGAACGTGCAGCCGACGAAGCGGCCACCGAAAGCGGTCGAGAGATGGAGATACACTCGATACGTCGGGAAAGCGAGATCGTCAACGAAACCGAAGGGGGCGAAGTCATCTCCCGGCGGGGACTGCTTCGAGTAAGCTTCACTTGGGAGTCGTTCGCCAGAATCGGAGAGGACGACACGCTGTACGTCGACGACGCGTTCAACACCACCGACGGGACGTGGCTTCCCGGCCTCGCCGCGGAGCAGTCTCTGACGATCCGATCACCGCCCGGGTACGGTGGTCCGACGACCTCGCCCATCGGTGCCGATGCGGGAGACCTCCACTGGGAGGGGCCCACGACCTTTGAACCGGGATACTTCTCGATCGTTTACCCGCCCG
>CAZLHT010000241.1:0-3229 GCA_964559185.1 uncultured Natronomonas sp. | reverse complement strand
TTTCGTTCGACCGTGTCGGCCTGTTCGCCCTCGACGAGCATCGGGTGGAAGGCGACGGTGCCGTACTCGGCGACGCGATCGCCGCCCTCGATGGCGACGAGTTCTTGGGTGCCCCCGCCCAGCGGCATGACGAGTCGACCGTCGGGGGCCAACTGCTCGACGAGCGCTCGCGGGGGCTCGACGGCGGCCGCCTCGACGAGGATTCGGTCGTAGGGGGCGTACTCGGCCAGCCCGTGCGCGCCGTCCCGACGGTCGACGAGAACGCCCGGATAACCCGCCGCCGCGAGGTTCGAGCGGGCTTCGTAGACCAATCGGCGGGCGATATCGATCGCGTGGACGTTCGCCTCGTCGGTGAGCGCCGCGAGCACCGCGGCGGTGTACCCGACGCCGACGCCGACGACGAGACTCGTATCGTCCGGGCGAGGTTCGAGCGCCTCGAGCAACCGACCGACAGCACTCGGCGATAGCACGCGCGTTCCGAACCGTTCGAACGACCGATCCGCGTAGGCGAGCGAGTCGTCCTTGACGAACGGCTCGCGCGGCACCGACCGCATCGCGATACCGAGTTGCTCCGAACGGACGACGGCCTTGGCCTCGTGTTCGAGGCTGTCGACCATGTCGTCTCGCAGCACCGCCGGATCCATACGTTAGACTCTGCACCCGACCCTCTTGAATCGCGCGCCTCGATACGGTTTCGGACCTCCCCCTCCACCTACGTATCGCCCTGCATCTCGACGAATCGGACAGCCCCGTGATTTTCGCGATCGAGCCCGCCCTCGGTCCGGGTCGCGCGAACGAGCGTCTGTCGTCCCGTTCCGACCGGGGCGACGAGCCGACCGTCGAGGCGAAGCTGTTCGAGGACCGCTTCGGGGAGTTCGGGTGCCGCACAGGTGAGATAGGCGGCGTCGTAGGGCGCGTGCTCGGGCCAGCCGTTCGATCCGTCGCCGACGCGGACGCGCACGTCGCCGTAGCCGAGCCGTTCGAGCCGCGCGCTGGCCTCGGTCGCCAACGAGGGCACGTACTCGACGCTGTGGACGTTCGCCGCGCCGACGATTTCGGCGGTGACGGCGGCGTGATAGCCGCAGCCGGTCCCGATCTCGAGGACCGAATCGATCGCATCGAGATCGAGCAGATCGCAGACGATCCCGACCATGTGTGGCGCGGAAATCGTCTGTCCGTCCCCGATCGGTAGCGGCCGGTCGGCGTAGGCCGATTCGCGTCTCGACTCGGGGACGAACTCGTGGCGGGGGACGGTCCGGAGGGCGTCTATCGTCGACGGCCGTTCGATTCGATCACCCTCGACTAGTCGCTCGACCATCCGCTCGCGGGCCGCTTCGAATCCCCCCTCGTCCCCCGGGCCGTCGTTCGGATCTCGATCGAACATCTGTCTCTCACTACCAGCCGGACCACGCCCGCGTCCGTGCGTCCTCGTCGCGCGCGTAGATCCGTTTGACGTCCTTTGCGAGGACCGAATCGCCCGCAAAATCGTAGTCCTCGCGCTCGTACCCGGTCGCATCCTCCCGGACGAGGATCCGCTCGACCTCGAACGCCTCGCCGCCGTATTCGTGGGTCGTTCCGATAACGAACTCCTCGTCGCCGGGAACACGGATGCGGACGCTCCGCGTCTCGTCATGATAGCCGTCCATCGGGTGCAGCGTCAGATTCACCGAAACGTTTCCGACGGCGCGGGTCCAGAGCGTCCGAACGTCGTTCGCTTTCGCCTCGTCGACGCGGGAGCCCTCTATCGATTCGAGCGACGTGATTCGGGCCGTCAGGATCGCCTCGTCGGTCTCGACGAGGAACTCCTCGCCGGTCGTGAGCGTCTCCTCGGGCGGGATGTCCACCCGCGCTTCGATCGATTCATCGTCCTGAGAGACGATGACCCGGCGGTCGACGGTGGGATCCTCGTCGAGGGTCGTCTTGTGGACGTGACCGCACTCGCCGCACTTGACGGTGGCACCGCCCCCCCGGTTGAGCACCTCGTGTGCCGTCTCCGCGGCGGGCGAACAGGACGGACACCGAACCGCGACGCGCTGATGACTCATTGTTCGTACGAGTTCGTCCGGACGTATAAACGCGCGGCTCCGACCGTCGTTCATCCGCACTCGCGCCGTCATCCCTCACTCACCGTTCGGCCGTTCGAGCCGAACGCGGTTTTCGCAGATCGTCGTCGTCGTAGTTGAGGAGGGGACGCGATTCGTCCGTGACCGACTTCAGCGCGATGTGGGTCGAGGAGTGTTTGACCCCGTCCGTGTGGATGACGTCGTCGATGTGCGTCTGGAGGTGTTCGCGATTAGAAGCCGCGAGTGAAGAACGAAGGCCATCTCGCCGAACATGACGCACACCGACTGGACTCCCGACGGCTCCGCGAGGCGAGCGAGCGAAGCGAGGCCTACCGATGCCGGCTATCGTTCGATATCGAGTTCCTCGAGCAGCGTCTCCGCCGCCTCGCGTGAGGACTCGGGGCCGCGAGCCGTGATCAACTTTCCGTCGACCGTTACCGAGGTATCCTCATCGAGTTCGGCGTTCCAATTCGCGCCGGCGGCTTTCACTTCGTCTTCGACCCAGTACGGGAGCTTTCGGCCATCGGGCAACAGGTCGCGCTCGTCGACGATTCCCTCCTCCCACGCGTTCGGGAAGCCGGTCACAGTTCTGCCAGCTACCAGCATCTCCCCGTCCGATCCACGCGTGAACGCCAGCAGGCCGATCGCGTGACAGATGACCAGCGCTTTCTTGTCGCCGTCTTCGACCGCCGTGCGGAGTGCAGCTCTCGCGTGTCGATCCTGCGTGATATCCCACTCGGTTCCGTGCCCGCCGGGAAACACCACCGCGTCGTACGCCGCCGGATCCGCGTCGGCCAGTGCGATCGGATCGTTCAACCGATCGTCAGTTTCGTGAACGTCTCGGATTCGCCGGGCGGTTTCCTCACCGACCGATCCCGGATCGATCGACCGTTCATCGACGACGGGCGACTCGCCGGTCGGCGTCGCAACCGTGACGTTGACGCCACCGTCCGACAGCGCGGTGAGCGGCTCGACGCACTCTTCTCCCCAGTATCCTTCCTCGCTCACTACGAACAGACCGTCAGTCATACGCGCTATTACGCTATCCAGTTGAAAGGAAGTTACGCTCTCGGTGGTCGGGCCGGTCTGTGCCCCGCGAGCGAAGCCGCGGGACCTCACTCGGCCCTCGGCAGTTCGATTTCCTCGCCGTCGACGAACACCGTCGG
>CAZLHT010000240.1:0-3244 GCA_964559185.1 uncultured Natronomonas sp. | reverse complement strand
TCCTCGCCCAGAGCGTCGCCCGGATTCACAAGACGAACCTCTTTAACTTCGGCATCTTGCCGCTTTCGATCTCCGAGGAGACCTACGAGCGGATCAAGCAGGGAGACGACGTCGAAATCGTCGAGGACGTAGACGAAACGATCTCGGCCGGGGAAACGGCGTTCACCGTCCGCGTCAACGACGAGTGGGAGGCGACGGGGACGCTCGACGCCTCGCCGCGCGAACGGCAACTGCTCGTCGATGGCGGAAAATTGCCCCACACGAAACGAAAACACCAGGGGCAAGCCTGAACGAAACGGGTACCGGGCATTTCGATCCGAACGCGTCCTCCCCGGGACGGCCACATCTATATATGCGTGTGGGCCGCGTAGCCGCTATGGTCGATATCGGAAGTGAAGCACCCGATTTCACGGTGCCGAAAGCCGGCGGAACCGCGTACAACGATCTCGAGGAATTCACGCTCTCGGAGGCGCGCGGCAACGGGCCGATCGTGCTCGCGTTTTACCCGGCGGCCTTCACCGGCGGCTGTACCGAGGAGATGTGCGCGTTTCGGGATTCGATGAGCGCGTTCAATGAGTTCGACGCGAGCGTCTACGGAGTCAGCGTCGACCTCCCCTTTGCACAGAACATCTGGATCGAGGAGGAGAACCTGAACTTCCCGATGCTTTCGGACTGGAATCACGACGTGATCCGAAAGTACGACGTGATCCTCGAAGATATGTACGGAATGATCGAGGTGGCTGAACGGAGCATCTTCGTCGTCGACTCCGACGGGATTCTCACGTATAAGTGGATTCGGGAGGGAGACAACCCCGACTTCGGAAATCTCGTCTCGGAGACGAACGAGGCCGTCGCCGAGGCCGCTGCGGAGTGAATCGAACCGCTCTCGACGGTGGTCTTCCCCGTTCCGAGCGTCGCGACGATCCCTGACTACCGGGCGTCGGGTGCGTCTTCGATCGACTCTTCGACGTCGGTGTCGGTGCCGACGTCCGTCGGCGACGAGGACTCCTCGTCCGCGTCGTTCCCGTCGCGCTCGGCGATCGGGATGCGTACCTCGAGCGTCCCGTGTTCCGTCAACGTCGCCTCGGCCCGATCGGCGTCGACGACGGCTCCTTCGGGGAGTTCGACCTCGCCGCCGAGGCCGAGTCCACGACCGGGGAAGACCATCTCGTGACCGTCGTGGAACTCTCGAAATCGATCGATTCGGACCGTAAGGGTGTTCGCTTCGAAACGGACCGAGACGTCGGCAGCGGTCGCACCCGGGGCGTCGAATATCGCCAGGAAGGCGTCGTCGCTCTCCAACAGATCCGCCGAAAGCGCCCGACTCTCCTGCAGTCGACTGGTCGCCCGTCCGATGCCGTCCAAGACCGTGCGACCGATCCTTTTCCCCACCTCTCGAATCATCCCTCGAGTTCCTCCAGCGCGTCGGCCCCACAGTACGGGCAGACGAACGATTCCACGCCGGTTCCGTCGGGCATCGAGTAGCGGTAATGTAGTTCCATCATGTCCAGATCGCAATCGTCGCGTGTACAGACAACTTCGAGCGTTTTCGGCATACGCCCCCTTTGGGCGTGACGGTAATCAATTCCCCGGCGTTCCGTCCGTATTGAACCAAATCGATCCATCTGAAGGTCATTTCGGTGCACCCCGACGACTGATCGCCCGACTTCGGGTCGATCGACCGCGTTTCTTTCGAGACGAAATCTATATTAGACGAACGCCGGAAGCCACGGATATGGTCGACAAGATCGAAGTGGCATGGGTTCTTGGCTTCGGATTGCTAATCGGCGGGTTCTTCGGCTTCGTGTTATCGCACGGAGACTGGGTATACGGTGGCGTGGGGGCGGTCGTGCTCGTCGTCATCTCGCTTGTCTACGCGGTCATGTTCGGAGAGGCCGGCGAATCCGAAACGATCTGATCGGACGGGGATTCCTGTTCTTCGAACGAGGCATCGAAGACCGCGTCCGAACGCCGCCTATCCGCATCCGTTTTACCGCTCGACGCCGTTCGCGTCGATATGAAGGATCCGGCGGACCTCGATCTCACGATCGTCGACGGCTACGTCGACGAGCCGGCGCACTTCGGCGTCCCTCCCTACGTCTCGACGTACCCCCGCTTTGCCGCCGGGGGCGCCGTCGACGCCGGGATCGACCCGGCGGCGATCACCTATCACACGATCGACGAGCTTCGCGAGAAACGCTCGAAGTGGCGTGACGTCGTCGAGGCGGACCTGTTCGTGTACGTCGGCGGGATGACCGTTCCCGGCAATTACGTCGGGGGTACGCCCGCCGAACCCGAGGAAGTCAAGAGACTCGCGTGGGCGGCGGAGGGAACGAGCGTGATGGGTGGGCCGGTCCGATTCGGCGTCGGCGAGGCAAACGAGGGGGCGACGGAAACCGAACGGCAGAACCTCGATTACGACTTTCTCGCGATGGCCGACATCGAGGCCGCCGTCTACGACCTCGTACACGGGGGACTGGAGGGCTTCGAGGATCGATACCGCGACAACGAAGAGCTCGATCGGTGGGCCAAAACGGGCGCGTTCATCATCGAACAGCACCCGGATCACCCCGACTACCTCATCTGCGAACTCGAAACGTCACGCGGCTGCCCGTATCGGTGTTCGTTCTGCACCGAGCCGATGTACGGCGACCCGAGCTTCCGCTCGCCCGAGTCGGTTGTCGGGGAAGTCGACGCGCTCTCGGATCACGGCGTCCGGCACTTCCGACTTGGCCGGCAGGCGGACATCCTCGCCTACGGCGGAGACGGCGAAGCCCCGAACCGGAAGCACTCGAGACGCTCTATTCGGGGATCCACGAGGCGGTCCCCGATCTCGGTACCCTGCACTTGGACAACATGAATCCGGTGACGATCACCGAGTACCCCGAGCGCTCCCGGGAAGGGATCCGGATCATCGCCGAGTACAACACGCCCGGCGATACGGCCGCCTTCGGGCTCGAATCGGCCGACCCGGTCGTTCGAGAGCGGAACAACCTGCTCGTGACCGCCGAGGAGTGTCTCAAGGCAGTCCGGATCGTCAACGAGGAGGGCGGGTGGCGACCGGGCGAAGAGCCCGGATCCGGCCCCTCCGTCGATCCGAACGCCGATCGGCTGCCGAAACTGTTGCCGGGAATCAACCTCGTTCACGGGCTGGCCGGCGAGCGATCCGAAACCTTCGAGCACAACAAACAGTTCCTCCAGGACGTCTACGACGAGGGGCTGATGCTTCGCCGGATCAACATCC
>CAZLHT010000239.1:0-3251 GCA_964559185.1 uncultured Natronomonas sp. | reverse complement strand
GTCGTCCTCGCCGAGTAACCGATCGAGCACGTCGACGGCGGACGCCCGCAGAAGCGGTTTGTTGTCGTTTCCACAGTGTTCGTCGTAGGTGCAGGCGGGACAGCCGTTGGGCCGACCGCAGCGACAGTCTCGAAGCCGATCCCGGGCCCGTTCGGCGAGGGCTTCGAAATTCCCGTAGATCGCTCGCGCGAAGCCGAGCCCGCCGTCGACACCGTCGTAAACGAACCAGCCGGACGCCGGGGAAGTGGATAGTTCGTGAGTTCGCCGTTCGAGCGCGTTCGTAGCGGCCTCGAACGAATCGCCGACCGATCCCGAAAGATCGTCATGCTCCGGGTGCGTGTAGTGAGTGTCCATCACGAGGGTGGCGAGTCCACCCAGGTCGCTCTTGTCGACGCGGAGTTCGAGCGGTGCAGTCTGGATGGTGGCGTGTTCGGCGGCGTGGAGCCCGGCGACGTATCCGAGATGAACCGGGTCGGCATCGTCGGGGTCGACACCGGTTTCGACTCCGTACGTACGATATTTGTTCGTCAGGGCCGCTTCGACGTCCTCGGGAACCTCGACCCAGCACAGTTGGGTATCTATCGAGATCGGCGGTGACGCCGTCGGAATCATCCGTTCTTTCGGCTCGTTGTTTTTGATGTATATCCGGTCGTAGGAGTGATGATGTACCATCACGGTTCCGCGCCCGAAGTGTAACGTGAAGCCGTTGATTTCCCGGGTGATCTCGGATGTGGCGTCGAGGACGTTCACGTCCTTTCGCGTCCGCGTGTAGTATTCGTGATCGACCGGCTCGAGTTCAATTACCGGATGCGCGCGATCCTCGTCGACGGTCGCCACTTCGAACTGTTGTCCGTTCTGTAACCGAACCGCGCCCTTGTGGTAGTCGCGGTACGTCCGGTTTCTCCCGATCGGTTCGAGATCGAGATCGTCCGGGAGTCCCCACCGATCGCGATCCACGTCGTCGGCGAGCGTCAATCGATACTCCGTCTCGCCGGCCCCGTAGAGATCGACGCGTGTCTGCGGGCGACTCGGGCCACGGTAGTGGGCGGCAGCGTCGAGATATCCCTCGATAAACCCAGCTTCACGCCACATCTTCACCGCCGCTCGAAGACGATCCGCATCGGCGAACGTGCCTAAATCCGCTTCATCGAGTGCGATTTCGTTGCTCGCACACAGGACGTGCGTCGCGAAGACCGCGTTATTCGAAGTGTCGACGACCGCGTCCTCGACATCAGTTTTCAGGAGATACTCGGGATGGTTGACGACGTACTGATCGAGCGTGCGGTGGTCGCCCACGAGCACGGCCAGGCTTCGGCCCGTCTCACGACCCGCACGACCGATTCGTTGCCAGAACGCCTGTCGCTGTCCGGGGTACCCCATCAGGATCGTCGCATCGAGATCCCCGATGTCGATTCCCAGTTCGAGCGCCGAGGTGGTCGCAAGCCCGGTCAGCACGTCGGTCTTGAACCGGTGTTCGCGCGAGTGACGAGTACGACGCCCGAGCCCTGCGTTGTAGGCCTCCCGCTGGACGGTCGTCCGCCGATCGTACTCGCGGGGATTGTTTTGCCGGTGATCATCGGCCCGCTGAACGCCGAGTTCGGTGAGTTTTCGACTCGGACAAAACAGGAGCGTCCGGACTCCGTTCGACGTCAGGTGGTCGAAGATCCTCGGCGCTTCGACGCTCGCGGGGACACGCTCGGCGACGAACTCCTCCGTTTCGTCCGTTCCCTCCGATTGCTCCGATTGCTCCGATTGCGGCCTTGCCGGATCGTCGAGACCACGCTCAAGTGGCTTCATTTCGGGTGGTAGCTCCCGTGTCGTCTCCGTCGGTGGTGGGTTCCACAGGACGATATCTCGGGGTCCACGCGGCGATCCGTCCTCGTCGACGACGGTGACGGGGGCGTCGATGAGTTCCTCGGAGTGTTCGTTCGGGTTGCCGATCGTTGCGGAGGTGAGAACGTACTGTGGGTCGCCGCTCCAGTACGCGACGACGCGTCGCATTCGTCGCAGAATCCACGCCACGTGCATCCCCTCGATACCGGTGTAGGTGTGCGATTCGTCGATGGCGACGAGATCGAGTGCGCCGAAGAACCGACTCCACGCGTCGTGGTGTGCGAGGTACAGATTGAGCCCGGCGAAGTTCGTGAGAATAACGTCGGCTCGCTCCCGGATGTCTCTGCGGCCGGTCGTGACGTCGCCGTCGTAGATTCGAACCCGAACGTCTAACCCGAGCCGTTCGTACAGTTCTTCGAGGGCCCCGTGTTGATCGTTCGTCAGTGCCTTCGTCGGATAGACACACAGCGCGGTCGAGGCGTCGTTTCCCTCTCCGGTGCGGGTCCCATCCGTGTTGAGCACCCCGGAATCCAGCAGGTTTCGAGCGATTTGTAACCCGTAAATATGCGTTTTCCCGCTGGAGGTCGACGTCGTGACTGCGACATTGTCGCCCTCGTCGAGTGCGGTGAGCGCCGCAGCCTGGTGGGTGAACAACTCGAAGGGATACGAGTCGGCGAGTGTAGGCCGGAAAATTTCCGTCGGGGGAACCGTGTCCGATGGTTTCTCTGGCAATTCGATCGTCTCGACGAGATCCGAGTCGGCCGTCAGACTCGTCCGGGGGAACGACTCGATGAGGGCGGCTCCAGTTAGGTCGAAGTCGATCGGCGAATCGGTCGTCGTGGGGTTCTCACTCATGGTGGAAAGTCGGTTAATCCCGCCTGCGTCCCTTCGGCGCCCCCGGTCCCACTGTCGGTCGTATCCCGCCGTGTCGCGTTCGTGATCGCCTCGTAGACGTGCCAGAGCGCTCTGCAGTCGTCCTCGCAGTACGTTCGGTGTCGCTCCCAGTCCGGTTCGTTCGCCTGCACGGTCGGATCGCGCATGAATCGCTGATAGGCGGCGGCGGTCTCTGCCCCGGAGAGTCCGGTGTCCACCGACTCGTAGCCGAGCGCTCGCGCGACGTGTTCGAGTTTGTTCGTTCGCCCGGGTACCAACGCGTTCCCGTCGCGTACCGCCCATTTGTACAGGTCGTACGTCCGGATATCGTTCCACGCATCGACGTACTCGGGGAGCCGCTGGCGAAGGAACTGCGCAATGTACTTGTAATCGAACCCATACCCGTTCCACGTGAGCAGAGTGCGGTCGCGGTGATTCGCGAGCAACCACGTTATGAACGCCTCGAGTACCGGCGTTGGATTCTTCGGGGAATCCGTTTCGATAAATGCCCGATGGGAGTCCGTCGCGGGATCGTATATTCCGAA
>CAZLHT010000238.1:1831-3268 GCA_964559185.1 uncultured Natronomonas sp. | reverse complement strand
GCCTCGGGGCCGATGGTCCGCTCGTCGTTCAAGGCTGGCGAACTCTTCGTCGAGGCGCTGATACGGGACGGAAAGAGCGTCGAGGCGGCGCGCGCCGCCGCCAAGTAGCGTGTCCGATCCCACTCGAACCCGAATCCAAGTCCGTCCCAGAGCGGTGAGGATCGGCCGAACGGTTTATTCCCGGATGGGATCACAGATCGGGTATGCCAACTCGACGCCGCGAACTGCTCAGAGGGATCGGCGCCGGCACCGCGGTCGGCCTCCTCGGACGTTCGGCGACGGCGACGACGAGGGCGGCCGACTCGGAGACGGGGACCGAAACCGAACGGGTATTCGTCCACCCCCAAGACGGGCCGGTCGGCGAGGTGCTCGACGCCGTCGGAAGCGTCGACGGGACGGTACTGCGCGAGTACGACAACTTCCCGTTCGTGCTCGCGGCGGTGCCGTCGGGGCGGGTAGACGAACTACGCTCGGATCTCCGCGTCGCGTTCGTCGAAAACGACGGCGGCATCGGGATACCCTCCGATTGGACGCCTTCGGTTCTGGACCTGCTGGATCCGGGCGACGGTACCGACTGCTCCGCCCATCCGGCCCAGCAGTCCTCGTGGGGGAACGAGCGAATCGGTGCCGACGCGATCGACGTCGACGGATCGGAAGTCGACGTGGGAATCCTCGATACGGGGATCGACACCGACCACTGCGATCTGCGGGTCGCCGGCGGTCGAAACTTCACCGACGACGTGGACCCGAACGATTACGAGGACCGACACGGCCACGGGACGCACGTCGCCGGCGTCGTCGGGGCGCTGGACAACGAACTCGGGACCGTCGGCATTGCTCCGAACGCGAACCTCTACGCAGTGAAGGTGCTCGGCGATGACGGATCGGGAAGCTACAGCTCGCTGGTGGCGGGGATCGACTGGTGTCTGTCGAACGACGTCGAGTTGATCTCGATGAGCCTCGGTGGCGAATCCGACAGCGACACGGTCGATCGAGCCATCGAGGACGCGTACTCGGCGGGCCATCTCCCGCTCTGTGCGGCCGGGAACGAGGGCAACGAGGGCGACGGCTCGTGTGCCGAGGAGACGATGACGTACCCGGCGACACACGGGGACGTGATCGCCGTCACCGCGATGGACGAGGACGACACACTGGCGTCCTACAGCAGCGTCGGATCGGCCATAGAACTGCTGGCGCCCGGGACGGACATCGTCTCGACCTACGTCGACAACGAGTACGCCCGCGCCAGCGGAACGAGCATGGCCTGCCCGTTCGTCACCGGAGTCGCGGCGTGTTGCTGGGAGACGCAGGGGAAATCGGGTCCGGGACCCAACGAAGCGGTCCAAACGATGCTCGCGGAGTCGGCGGAGATCGTCCTCGATACCTGCGAAGAGGGCAACGGCCTCGTGGACGCGAACGCGGCGGTCGGTGCCGACG
>CAZLHT010000238.1:245-1731 GCA_964559185.1 uncultured Natronomonas sp. | reverse complement strand
TCCCTGTTTTGAGAGATCGGGTCGGAGCGCTCAGAGGGGGAGGGTTCCGTCGTCATCCCCGCCGTCAGTCTCGTTCCCGTCGCCGCTGCCATCGTCGGTGGATCCGTCATCCGTCGAACCGTCGTCCGTCGAACCGTCGTCCGTAGCTCCATCGTCCGTCGAACCGTCATCATTACCGCTGGAGTCTCCGCCGTCGGTGTCGGAATCGTCCGCCCCGTCTCCGTCGTCGCCCTCGCCGAAGATGTCCGTCTCCACCGTCTCCTCGTAGGTGAGCTCGTCAAGCGGAACCGTGATCTCCTCGCCGGAGGGGAATTCGATAACGGCGTAGAACTCGATCCGGAGTTCGCTCACCTGGTGGCCGTTCGTCGCCTCATCGAGGTGGCTCACCCACCACTCGTCGAGTTTCGAGTTGTCGATGGCCGTCGAGAGTTCGATGGTTTCGGTGCTGTGCGAGGGGATCACGTACTCCTCACGGGTCCGTCCGTCGCCCACGTCGATGTCGTTCATCGTGATGTTGTATCCGATCTCGGAGATCGCGTACGGTTCGAGGTTCGGGTTGTAGACGGTAAATGCCATGTCGATCGGCGTCTCGGAATCGCTGACGGTGCCCCACTCGCCGCGCGTCTCGTTGACGTAGAGGACGGGGTCGTCCGTCAGCGCGCTGTCGGCGTTCACCGGGCGCGTTTCCTCGGAGTTGAACGCGCCGATGAGATCTGTTTCGATCTCTCGTGTCCGGCTGAAGTCGGTGCTGCGGCCGAATCGATCGGACGAGACGGTCGCGTCGATCACGACCTCGGTGCGCTCGCCGTTTCGGATGTGGGTGGCCCACCACGGCGGGATGACGTCGTTTTGTAACTGCGTCTCGAGGGGGATCGTCGAATTTCCCGATTCGATCGCGATGCCCTGTCGGTTTCCGTGAGCCATCTCGATCGAGTTCATCGAGACCGTATAGTTCACCGAGACGCCATCGAAATCGACCCCGAACGGGTTCGGATTCGAGATAACGAGATCGGTCTCGATCGTCGTCGTTTCCTCGGTTACCTCACCGAACGTGTTATCGATATCGGCGACGCTCGGAACACCGAGGATGCCGATCGCGAACGCCCCGCCGACACCGACCGCGAGCGCGAGCACGACGACGAGAGCGATCCGGAGTTTGCCGGCGAAAAGATCCCCAATGAGACCACGCATGGGTATCCGGAATACTTTCGGGCACTACGTAAAGTCCTACCGTTTGAGTCAACGAGCGTGCCTACTCGCTCACGGCTTGCGCCATCGCTCCTTGAGAGAGGGTTGTCGCGTCTAATTTTAACAGGAGACGGTACACCCACCCAAGGATCAAGTGCCCGATCGGCCAAGAGACATTCCCACTACTTCTTTTCGATTATTTTCCGATGATACAAACCACAACGCTGGTACTGAACAGTTGACTTTTTGGTCATTATAGGAGCTGAATTCCCCGTTCTGGTATTGTCTTTTCCGCGCT
>CAZLHT010000238.1:0-235 GCA_964559185.1 uncultured Natronomonas sp. | reverse complement strand
CGATACCGGCTCATATTGCAGGTTGGTTAGTTATCTGAGTAACTTCGATGGCTCGCCTATACCGGAGTTTGGCTCATAGCCATCAATCTCGAACAGTAAGTCAGCTTCGAACCCAAATGGCCTGTTTTCCGAAGGAGATCTATTAGGCGCTATCACGCCGCTTTGTAATGCCCAATCGACAGATCTGGCTTACTTTCAATCAAGTTTCTATTCAATCGAAGAATCAAATTATTTG
>CAZLHT010000237.1:0-3292 GCA_964559185.1 uncultured Natronomonas sp. | reverse complement strand
GGCCGACGGTCTGGCCGGCAAGTGAGGAACCGGCCCCGCGTGGAAGGATCGGCGTGTCGTGTTTGACCGCGGTCCGTACGGTGGCGCGGACATCGGCCACGTCCTCGGGATAGACGACGCCGGCCGGCCGGGCCTGATAGATGCTCCCGTCGGTCGCGTACAGCACCTGGGCGTACTCGTCGAATCGAACGTCGCCCGAAACGGCCTCGCGGAGATCTGACGCGAGCGCCCTGTATCCCGGGGCGATTTCGCTCGGTTCCCTGGCGAGTTCCGACGGGTCGCCCGGCGGCTCGGCTGGTCTGACCGTCGGTTTCTGATCATCGGCACCCATGAAAACGATTCACAGCCACGGTGCCATAAAGACTGTCGGTTGCTCTCACAGCCGTCGCGAGGACCAGACGACGCCGCCGATCGCCGCACACAACAGCGCAAAATTGACGGATGCTCGGGCGATCGGCTGGTATCTATCGGCGATCCAGATGTCGATTATCGACCCGAGGCTGCCGTAGAGCCCGGCACCTGCGATGAGGACCAACACCGCGAAGGTGAACAGCGCGCCCCACGTGAGGTACGTAACGATCCGTTCGCTGTCGATACCGAACTCGACGTCGGCTCCATCGTCTTCGTGATCTCGTCCCCCTTCGTCAGACTGTTCGTCACCATCGGTCGTCATCGTGACCACCTCCGGGCCGCAACCGCCCCGAGCAACAGCGCGACGAGAGCGACCGATGCGCCGAACCCGGGTTGGGATTCGGCGTCGCTCGCCTCATCCGGTTCCGGTCGGGCGCTCCCCGTCCCGTCGGTTTCGAACTCACCGGCTTCGAAGGCGACGGGTTCGGTACGCTCTTCGACGTCGACCGTTCGTTGGGGATTGAGGTTCGCGGCGGTTCGGGTCGATTCGAGGACGACGTCGTCGCGCCATAGCGTGACGTCGAGGTAGTAGTTCGATTCGTTTGGGACCGTCACACTCGTCTCCACCGTCTCGGTCCGACCGGCTTCGATTGAACCGACGGTCGTTTCCGCTCGATCGGCGACCACGTTGGCCGCCGCGTGCCGTGCCGTAACGGCGATTCGGAGGTCGGATTCGGACTCGTCGCCGCCGTTCATGAGGTAGCTCGTCACCTCGAGCGTCGCGTCGCCGTCCTCGACCGAGCTGATCGCGTACTCGACGGCGGGCTGTTGGGACTGAGAGAACCGGTGAAATTCCACGTTCGACTCTGCGTACGGTGGCGTTAGCGCTTCGACGCCGCCGACGCTCGCACTCGCGACGTCGACTCGCTCACCGTCGACGTACAGGATTGTCCGTATTTCGTAACTGCCCTCTCGGGGGACCGTTACGGAGGCGGACAGTTCGTGTTCGCCGCCGCCGTCGAGCGTCGAACGGTCGACGCTGGCCGCATCCGCCACGACCCCGCTGTCGTCGATTGCCCGGACGACGACGCTCACGTTCTCGGCCGGTCCACCGCGGTTGGTGACGAACGCGGTCACGTCGAACGTCACGGTTTCGCCGGTTATTGTGCCGGTCTCGAGGGTCGTCTCCGCGACGTCGAGTCTGGCGGGCGGTTCGTCTGATTCCGGTTCGGCGACGAATCCCGGAATGAGGAGGGCGACACCGACCGTCGCGATGAAGACGACGAGGCCGACGGCTGCGAGGAGGGCTTCGGGGCGCATACAGAGTGAATGCCGCACCGGCCGGTAAATGTCTTGTGCCGTCCGCCGCCGCCGAATGGTGTTTCAGCGACGATCCAAGACCATCGGGGACGACTTTCGAGGGTGGTCCGGGGGTAATATCAAGTCCACGAAGCTCGTAACCGATCGCATGTCGGAGACACAACGGCCGGCCGTCAAACGCGCCGAATCGGTCGAATACGAGTCAGTCGAAGCGGCACAAGGGCTCTCGAAGGGCGTCCTCGTCGGTCCAGACGACGGCGCCCCGAACTTCGCGATGCGCAGGTTCACCCTCGCTCCAGGGACGACGGTGCCAAGACATACGAACGCTGTCGAACACGAACAGTACGTCCTCGAAGGCGAGTACGTTGTCGGAATCGACGACGAAGAACGCACCGTTTCCGCGGGAGATTCGATTTTCATCCCGGCGGAGACGGTTCACTGGTATCGTAACGAGGGTGAAACGACGGGGGCGTTCCTCTGTGTCGTCCCGAACGGCAACGACAAGATCGAACTCCTCGATTGATCTGGAACCCCACCCCCATCCGGCGTTCAGACCATCGATTCGTCGTCGCTCGCTCGACTGACGTCAGCCGTCGTGGAGACGGCCTGCGAGAATCCGCCAGCCCAGAGGTTCGCGGCGACAACAGCCGCGTAGAAACTGGCGAATGGGGCGAGAAGCCAGCCGACGAGCGGGATCGCGCCGACGAAACTCGCCACGACGAAAATCGCGATAGACACGAGCCACGCGATCGCGTACTCGCGATCGACCGCGACCGTTTTAATCGTCTCGAAATCGAACGCCGCACCGAAGCGGTTCTCTCGAGCGAAGTTGACGACCGCGACCACCGCTAGGTACCCGAACGCAAGCGCGAGGACGGCCGAAAGCGAAAGTCCGATCAGTAACCCTCCCGCTCCGGCTACGGCGGCGGTTTCGCCTCCAGTCGCGATGGCGGCGATCGATCCGCCGACGGTTACGCCCGCGACGAGAAGAGGCACGAGCAGGTAGACGATACTGATGAGCCACGCCTGGACCCCATCGAGGAACAACTCGCCCCATCGGTTGAAGGCTGGTGGTTGTGCTTCGCCAGCGAGCGATCCTCCGATGGTTCGGACGATGTATCCATACGCAACGAACAGGGGAACGATCAGGACGCCGAAAAGGATCAGGACGCCGCCGATGAGGAGCGTTTTGAGCCAATCATCTCGGTTCATCGGATACGTCACGATCTCGTTGAACTCCATACAGGCTCCTCATCGTGACAATATTTGGTAATGAGTGCCATTCGAGACGTAACGCGTGCCTATCCATGCGGCGCTTTCGAAGAATCGAAGCCGCTGCTCCCCCGGTCGGCACGTCGAAAGAAAGGGTGGTGTGACGACGGCGGCGTTACTGCTGGAGCGCTTTCTCGTACTGCTCGGCGACGTTGTCCCAGTTGACGACCTCGAAGAAGCCATCGATGAACTCGCCGCGGTCGGGGCCGTAGTCGTAATAGTACGAGTGCTCCCAGACGTCGAGTGCGAGGATCGGGTGGCTGCCCCACAGCGCACCCTGATCGTGTTTGTCGACGACGAGGTTGCGCAACTGATCCGAGACTGGGTCGTACACGAGTAGCGCCCAACC
>CAZLHT010000236.1:0-3302 GCA_964559185.1 uncultured Natronomonas sp. | reverse complement strand
CCACCGAGGTCGGCGAGACGATCCGGGCGGTCCCTCGACGAATCTACGTCGAGGAGGACGTCCCCCGCTACGGACTGAAAGCGCTCCCGCGGTGACGGTCCCGTCCGTAAGAAAGATATAAACTGCTTCCTTCGGATTCGCCTTCATGCCCACAGTACTCGTTACGGGGGCGTCCCGTGGGATCGGTCGCGGGATCGCGCTTCGGTTTGGGGCCGACGGCTACGACGTCGCGGTGAACTACCGCAGTAACGAATCGGCGGCGTCGAACGTCGTCGAGGCGATCGAAGCCGAGACCGAACAAACTGCCCGAGCCGTACAGGCCGACATCGGCGACCCGGCGGCCGTCGAGGCGTGTATCGACGAAACGGTCGATCGTTTCGGCTCACTCGATCACGTGGTCAACAATGCCGGCGTCAACCAGCACCGGCACACACCCGAACTCTCCCCCGACGACTTTCAGCGACTGTTGGGTATCAATACCACGGGAACGTACACGGTCACAAAGGTTGCTCTCCCGCACCTTGAGGCCTCAACTGTCGCCGAGGGGCCATCCGTCGTCAATCTCTCTTCGCGACTCGCATTTGCCGGGGCGGCCTACGAACCCCATTATGCGACCTCGAAAGCCGCTATCGTCGCGCTCACGAAGAGCCACGCACGCGAGTTCGCACCGAAGATTCGCGTCAACGCGATCGCCCCGGGGTTCGTCGAGACCGATATGACCGACGCGACGACCACCGAAGCCGAAAAGGAGGAGAAACGTCGAGAGGACATCCCGGTCGGGCGACTGGGACGGCCCGAAGACATCGGACAGGCCGCCGCCTACCTCCGGGACGCCGGGTTCGTCACGGGAGAGACGCTGCACGTCAACGGCGGAAATCGGATGCAGTGACGGTGACGAGTCAGGCTTCCCCCGAGACTGATTCGCAAAGCGCCCGCCGGTCGATCTTGTCGCTGTCAGTCTTCGGAAGCGTCTCTCTGAAGACGTACCGTCTGGGGCGTTTGAACGGTTCGATCGCCGCCGAATCGAGGAAGAACTCCTCTAGATCCTCATTCGAGAGGTCCTCGTCGGCCGGCACGACGAACGCGGTAACGACTTCACCCCACTCGTCGTCGGGTACGCCGAGAACCGCTCCCGACGCTACATCGGGGTGATCGTGGAGGATGTCCTCGACTTCGGATGGATAGACGTTCTCGCCGCCGGTGACGATCATGTCGTCCTTTCTGCCGACGAAATAAACGAACCCGTCGTCGTCTCGTCGACCGAGGTCTCCCGTCCGGTACCACCCGTTGACGAGTGCCTCGTCGGTCGTCTCGGGATCTCGCCAGTATTCGAGCATACGTGTCGAGGCGTCGACGAGGAGTTCGCCGACCGTTCCGGCATCGACGGTGGCGTCTGGGAGGGGGTTCTCCGGATCGACGACCCGGACGGCCGCATTCGGTGCGGCCTGTCCGATGCTCCCCAGTTTCTCGTCGTGAAACTCCGGGTGGATGAGGGTCCCGAAAACGATCTCCGTCGTTCCGTAGGCGTTGACGAAATCGCAGTCCTCAACGTGTGTTCTGGCGCGGTGTAGGACGGCCGGCGGCATCTTTGCCCCCGAGTACTGGATCATTCGCACGTGGTCGACGTCCCGGTCGTCGATCGATTCGTCGTCGAACAACGCTCGAACGTGCGTCGGCACCGCCCACATCGACGTGATCGATTCGGATTCGATCCGGTCGAGCGTCGTCCCGGGCTCGAATCCGTGTTGAACGACGTTGCAGGCGCCGACGTTCAGCGCCGGTAACACGCTACAGAGCAGCGGGCCGACGTGATAAAACGGACCGAGCGCGGCGTTTACGTCGGTCGGTCGGAGCCGGTTGTACGGGAGCGACACGACCGCGGCGTTCACGACGGTTCGGTGGGAGTGAAGCACCCCTTTCGGCTGACCGGTCGTCCCGGAGGTGTACAGAAGCAACGCGGGGTCGGACTCGTCGACAGCAGGTCCGACCCCGTTTTCGGTCCCTCTCGGTCCCGTTTCCGCGTCGCCATCGAGACGCTCGTAGCGGAAGTCGATCGAGTCGGCGTCGACGCCGACGCCACCAAGCGTGTCCGGGAGCGTCTCCGCATCCATCGCGTTGACCATCCCGATGCACTCCTCATCGACGACCAGTCCGTCCGATTCGGCGTGTTCGAGCACATAGCGCAGCCGTTTCGGCGCGACTCGATAGCTGATCGGATTGAACACGAGACCCGCGTGGGCGGCCGCGAACAGGAGTTCGACGAACTCGATCGAATCGGCCAGCAACACAGAGAGGTGATCGCCGGGAGCGACCCCGACGTCGAGCAGTCCCGACGCGACCCTCCGAGCGCGTTCGTCCAACTCCGAGAAAGAAACCGTCTCGTTGCGTTCCGGGTCTCGGAGCGCCGGTCTGTCCGGAAACCGGGCCGCCGTATCCCCCAGCATGTCCGCGGTGGTCGGTCGTCTCATGGCCGACAGTACCACCGTCCTCGATATAATATTATTGCCAGCTGACAATACAGGCGGTGGGCAGGTATTCCACAGAACTAACTGAGCCGCCACCGAAACGCCGGAAAGGCCGCGTTGCCACACCGATTATCATGATACCGACGTTCGAACTCTCGGAGACCCACCGGGAGCACCAAGAGACCGTGCGACAGTTCTGTGAGGAGGAGATCGAACCGTACATCGAGGAGTACGAATCGTCCGGAACGTTCCCGGCCGAGGTCGTCGAGCGGATCGCCGAGGCCGGCTTCAACGGGGTCCAGTACGCCCCGAAGTACGATGGTCTCGGTCTCGATTACCGATCGTACGCGATCACGATCGAGGAGCTCGCGCGGAGCTGGAAGCTCGTCGCGGGGGCCGCTTCGGTCGCCGGCAGTCTCGTCGGCTACCCGATCCACGAGTTCGGCGACGAGTGGCAACGACAAGAGTGGCTCACCAAGATATTTTCGGGGACGTGGATCCCGGCGCTCTCGTTGACCGAACCGGAAGCCGGAAGCGACGCCGCCTCCCTCGAAACGACGGCGACCCGAAGCGGCGAGGAGTACGTCCTGAACGGCGAGAAGGTCTGGACGACCAACGGCAGCGTCGCCGACTTCCTGCTCGTCGGAACTCGGACGACTGGCGAAGCCGACGAGGCCGACGAGGGTATCAGCCTCATCGGCGTTCCTGCCCCGGCCGCCCGCGACGGGGTCGAGTTCGTCCGCGACATTCCGTGCATGGAAGGTGAGGCAGCTATCGAGACAGAACTTCGATTCGACGACGTCCGTGTTCCCGCCGAGAACGTCGTCGGCGAACGTG
>CAZLHT010000235.1:0-3315 GCA_964559185.1 uncultured Natronomonas sp. | reverse complement strand
TCGCGCTCGCCACGGCGGTCCTCTTGATCGGATCCGGGCTCGGCTTCGGTGCGGCGCTGTTGCCCCGATTCATGGACATCCTCTCTACGGAGGAACGCGGGACGGGCTTCGGACTCGTCAGAAGCGTGTACGGAAGCGTCGCTGCGCTCGGGTCCGTCACGACCGGCACACTCGCCGACATCTTCGGCTGGAGTGTTGCTTTCGCCGTTCTCTCCGCGCTACTCGCGACCGTGTTCTGTGCGCTCGTCCTCAATCGAACGCTATCGCTTGGGTACTGAACCTCGAGAAACGGGCGAGCTATCCCGAAATGGGCGTTCCCCGATCGAGAAGCCCGACGACGAAATCCCTATAAGGCCCCCTCACGCTACTCAGTGACGTGGATCGCGACACTACCGTTACCCTCGGTATCAGCTTTCTCGCGATCGTCGCCCTCGGGACGGCGGCCGCGACGCTCGAATCGGCCGTCCCTAGCGGCGGCGGCGAGGGCGGCGGTGGCTTCGGAAGCGGTCCCGTCGACGGATCCGGAAGCGGTTCGGGACCGAGCCCGCTCTTACCTGGTGATTTTGCCGGCGAAGTCTCGCCGTTTTGTTTCCCGATACTTCGAGAGCCGCTGGTCGTAGCCGGGATCGGACTTCTCTTCGCCGGACTCTTCACCTACATCTACCGCGACACCGATGACGTGTTTTCGGCGTTCGTCGTCTGCGGGGTCGCCGCGATCCCGACCGGGATCGCATGGACGGTTTTGGCGTTCTGTGGCGATCCGATCGGGAGCGCGACGGGCGGTGGCGATCTCGGCTTTTCCGGTTCGACGGAACCGACAAACGACACGCAGTTTCCGCTTTTCGGTGGCGGATCGGGGGAAGCGAGCGGCACCGCGGTGTCGGCACCGACGATTGCGATCCTCCTCCTCCTCGGTATCGCGTTGCTCGGCGGTTTGGCGGTATTACTCGCGAGCCGTGGGGACGACGGGAACGCCGAAATCGACCTTCCCGAATCGCCGACGACGACGGAGGGTGACGTCACAGCGATCGCTCGCGCCGCCGGACGAGCGGCAGATCGAATCGCGGCGGACGTCCCGATAGATAACGAAGTCTTTCGCGCATGGGGTGCGATGACCGAGGCCCTCGATATCGAATCGCCCGAGACGACCACGCCGGCGGCCTTCGAACGGGCGGCCGTTGACGCCGGGATGGACACGGACGACGTCGCCGAACTCAGACGGGTGTTCGAGGAGGTTCGCTACGGCGGAGAAACACCGAGCGAGGAGCGCGAGCGACGAGCGATCTCCGCACTGCGGCGTATCGAAGGGACGTACGGCGACCTGAATTCGAACCCGGAGGATCACTGATGCGACCCGTACTCGTCGCCGGTATCACGGCCGTCACGCTCGGCTTCATCTCGGTACTCGATCGTGGTATCGCCGGACTGTTCGATCTCGGATACCTGTTCGTGACGTTCGTCGGGATCGTCGCCGGAACGATGGGCGTGTATCTACTGCATCGACGGCGGAAAACGCCGAGGGAGTTGACGACGTTCGACGATCCGGAAAGCCGGTACCGATCCGCGGTCCCCGGCGAGGGACTCGATGAACGGATCGCGAAGATAGCGATCGAATCGAGGATTCGAACCGTACAACCGAAGATCCGGGATCGGATCCGCGACGCCGCGATTCAGGCCCTGATCGTCCACGCCGGATACGATCTCGCCGCGGCTCAAGCTGCGGTCGACGAGGGAACCTGGACGAACGATCCGATGGCGGCGGTCTTTCTCTCCCGTAACAGTTCGTATCCGCCGGGGATGCGATTGAAGGCCTTTTTCGGACGGGTCGATCCCTCGACGATCGGCGCTAGACGGAGCATCGAGGCGATCGCGGACGTGATCGATCCGTGAGCCGAATCGTAACCGAACGGTGGGCGGGATTCGCGGGAGCTGTCCTGTTCGTTTCCTCGGTCGGAATCGTCCTCCGAGAGCCGGCGCTTCTAGTCGCGGGAGCCGTTGGCGTCGGCTATCTCGCCGTCGCTAGGACCGGCTCGGCCCCGACACCGCAACTGACGGTCGAGCGAATTGTTGACGCCGACGATCCGGAGCCTGGGGACGACGTAGTCGTGACGATCAACGTCGAAAACGAAGCGAACGCACTGTTGGACCTCCGGCTCGTCGACGATGTTCCGGACGGTCTCGAAGTGATCGACAGCTCGCCGCGGTGTGCAACGGTGCTGTCGCCCGGCGGCTCCGTTCGATACTCGTATACGGTGTCGGCGACGCGGGGGCGACACGAGTGGTCGGTGATCGACGCGATCACGCGGGACCGTGCCGGTATCGAGGAACTGACGACATCCGTGAACGTCGATTCGGAATTGGTGTGCGTTCCGCCGCTCGGACGAACGGCCGATCTCCCGCTTCGGGGACTTACGACGCGCTATACCGGGCACGTGTCGACCGACGTAGGCGGATCCGGCGTCGAGTTCTACTCGCTCAGGGAGTATCGCCACGGCGACCCGCTCCGACGGGTCGACTGGAAGCGGACAGCTCGAACGGGCGATCTGACCACGCTTCAGCTCCGCGAGGAGCGAGCGGCGACCGTCGTCATCGTCGTCGACAGCAGACAGAGGTCCTATCTGGCGAGCGAGCCGACCGCCGAAAACGCCGTCGAACGGAGTGTCGACGCCGCCGGCCGAACAGTCGCCGTCCTCTTGGACAGCGGTGACAGGGTCGGACTCGCGGGGCTGTGCGCGAACGGACGATGGCTCCCCCCGGGATCCGGATCCGACCACCGAGCGCGCGTGCGGCAACTGCTCGCGACCGACCCAGCATACGCCCCAACGCCCTCCGCGGACGCTGAATCGACGTACGTATCCGGTTGGGTTCGACGGACCCGCAGGCGACTCCCGCCGGACGCCCAGCTCATCTTCTTCTCGCCGCTCTGTGATGACGCCGTAGCACGCGCGATCCGACGACTCGACGCAGCCGGCCACCTCGTCACCGTCATTTCGCCGGATCCGACCGTCCGCGATACCTCGGGGCGTGGGCTCGTATGGATCGAACGACGGCTCCGGCTCTCGGACCTTCGAACGGCCGGCATCCGAGTCGTCGAGTGGGGCGACGAATCGCTTGGTGTCGCCGTCGCCCGCGCCGAAGGGCGGTGGTCGCGGTGACGGATCTCGGCCCGGAACGTCGGCCGCCACGACTCTCGACCGGAATCGCCGTCGCCGCGGCCGCCACCGTCACGTTGTCCGTCCTCGGCGTTCTGCCGGCCGTCGGACTCGGCGTCCTCGGGGTCCTCAGCGTAACCGTCGGATTGGCGCTCACCTCGCG
>CAZLHT010000234.1:0-3321 GCA_964559185.1 uncultured Natronomonas sp. | reverse complement strand
AGCAATCCGGTAGGGATACGAACGGGCGACCCGCTAACGGCGGGATGGAAGACGGCGACGTTCGTGAGGATGATCAGGGCAACGAGCGCCAGCAAATCGAACGGAGGCCACCGAATCCATCCGAACAGCGGAGATCGCGCCGCTGTCATCGTTTCCCCCGGTCTCCGAACGATCGGTTGCCGACGAGCGAACCGCGACCACACGTCGGCAGGCGCCTCGTTCGAGTTCCGACCGGGTACCAACCGACGGTACCGGACGCACACGGAACGTATGTCCACTTCCTCAGGGGATCCGCGAGCAAAGCGCGGTTTGAAGGTCTCGGTTTTGAGGGTTTCGAATCCGTGATCCGCATGTCAGTTGGATCGGCGAAGAACCGTATGAGAATATAGTCGCTTCTTGACCGTAGGGAGCCGTTATCGACCGGTATAATCCTCCTAATGAGTAAATTGGAATCGAACCGACCTCGAAATAACGTTCATAACGAGGGTTGGGAGTCCATAACAATGGCCGCCTGTGGAAAAGCTGAACATCAGCTGATAATGACACGGAGTATATGCGTTGTTGGACTCGGGTACGTGGGTCTCCCGCTCGCGGTCGCCTTCGACGAAGCGGGACACGACGTCGTCGGATTCGATATCGATCGCCCCAAAATCGATCGACTATGCGACGGGATCGATCCGACGGACGATATCGGGGAGCGACGAATCGCCAAATCGACGGCCGAGTTTACCAGCGACGAGACGGAGATTGAGCGAGCCGAGTACGTTATTATCGCGTTACCGACTCCGGTCGACGACCTCAAGAATCCGAATCTCGAGTACATCGAAAGTGGGGGCGAGATGGTCGGACGACACGTTCGGGAAGGCGCAACGGTCGTTCTAGAATCGACCGTCTATCCGGGTGCGACGAAGGAGATACTCGTGCCCGCGATAGAGCGCACTTCGGGGCTGATGGCCGGCGAGGGGTTCTTTGTCGGCTACTCCCCGGAGCGGCTCGTTCCGGGAGACGACGAACACGGCCTCCGAAACGTCGTCAAGATCGTCAGCGGACAGACCGAGGCGATCGCCGACGAACTCGAAGCGATATACGGAACCGTCGTCGATGCGGGGATCCACAGAGCACCGTCGATCGAGGCCGCCGAGGCCGCAAAGTGCATCGAGAACATCCAACGAGACCTAAACATTGCCCTCGTCAACGAACTCGCGATCGCCTGTAACGCGATCGGTCTGGATACCCATCACGTCCTCGAAGCCGCGCGCACGAAGTGGAACTTCCACGACTACCGGCCGGGACTGGTCGGCGGCCACTGCATCCCGGTCGATCCCTTCTTTATGATATATGAATCGAAGCGAAACGGGTTCGCGCCACAGCTCATCGAGAAAGCCCGAGAGATCAACGACTATCTCCCACAACACGTCGGGACAGAGACGTTGCGATTACTCACCGAGAACGCGAAAGCGCCAAGCGAGAGTACGGTCCTGTTGCAAGGACTCACGTACAAGCCGGACGTCGACGACATCCGAACGTCGGCCGTCGACGGCGTCATCAAGAAATTGCGGAGCTTCAACGTCGGGGTCGTCGGCTACGATCCGCGGGCCGATCCGGACGCCTGTCGAGAGGAGTTCGACATCCCCGTTCAGGAGGAACTCTCCTTCGATGAAATCGACGTCGCGGTTCTGTCCGCGGGACACGACGAGCTGCTGGGCATCGATTACGAAGACGCCTCGGCCTCGATGGCTCCGAATCCCGGACTCCTCGACGTCCACGGGGACCTCGACAGTTCTCGACTGCGGTCGAGTGAACGCATCAGCTACCGGAGGGTGTAGCCGTGTACGAAGACCACTCGATCGGCGTGGTGGTCCCGGCGTACAACGAGGCGGGCCACATCGGAGACGTCATCCGGACGATGCCGGGGTACGTGGATCGTATCTATCTCGTCGACGACGCCTCGACCGACGACACGTGGGGTGAGGCGCTTTCGGCTGCGCGGGAGAGCTCTGGAACGTCGATCGAGATCCTCGCCGATGAACGGGCGGCCGCGCTATCCGATGGCGGTACCGACGTGCTATTGGGGCGCGCAGAGGTGCACCCCCGGGTTGGAAAGTTGATCCCGATTAAACACCGCGAAAACCGGGGGGCCGGCGGCGCGATCAAGACTGGATACATGGCCGCTCGACGGGACGGGATTGACGTCACGGTCACGATTGACGGGGACGGACAAATGGACCCCGATCAGATGCCGAAGCTATTGGATCCGATCGTCTCCGGCGCGGCCGATTACGCCAAAGGGAACCGATTGCTCTACCGCGAGTACCGCCAAGAGATGCCGCGGTTTCGACTCGTCGGCAACTCGATTTTGACCTTCCTGACGAAAATCGCCAGCGGGTACTGGAAAACGGTGGATCCGCAAAACGGCTACACCGCCATCTCGAAGGAGGCACTTGACGCCATCGGTGTGGAGTCGATCTACGAGTACTACGCGTACCTCAACGACATCCTGGTCCGGCTCAACACCAGGGGGATGCGGGTCGCCGACGTCGCGATTCCCGCGAGATACGGCGACGAGCAATCGAGCATCAAATATCCGACGTACATTCGCAAGGTATCGGGGATGTTGCTTCAGGATTTTCTCTGGCGACTGAAGGTGAAATACCTCGTGTTGGACTTTCATCCGCTGGCACTGTTTTATCTCTTCGGCGCGGCCACCGCGGGGATCGGTGCCCTCGGGATCAGCTGGGCGGCGTACGCGAAGTTCGTTTACGGGAATTCGCTCTTCGTTCCGGGGTCGTTGAGCCTGCTCGTGTTCACCCTCGGGAGCATCTGTCTGATGTTCGCGATGGTGTTCGACATGCAGGCGAACGAGGATCGAGAGGTACAGATCTATGAGTGAAACGGTCAACGGCGCGTCAGAGAGCCGTTCTGAGCCCCGGTATCGGAGCGATTCTTCGACGGACGGACGGCGGTCGATCGAAAGATCGCAGGTGGACGGGGGACGATCGGTCCAAAAGCAGTTCGCGCTGACGCTGGATCTGGAGAACGACTGGTACTTCGACGATCCCGGTTACGATCATCTCACCTCGAGCACATTGAGGACTTCATCGAACTCATCGGAGCGCTATCCGTCCCGCTGAGCGTCTTCGTCGTCGGCAAAACGCTCGAAAAGCATCCCGAGGCGATCGACCGTCTCGACGCCGAACTCGACGCCGAATTTCACCTCCACTCGTACCGACACGAGCCGACGACCAACACGTTTCGTAAGGAGCTTCAGCTGGGAAAACGGGCGTTTAGAGACCACTTTGGACGCGATCCGATCGGCTACCG
>CAZLHT010000233.1:0-3323 GCA_964559185.1 uncultured Natronomonas sp. | reverse complement strand
CCGCGACGAAGTAGAGGATCGTCGTAACTAGCAGCACCTGTAACACGTTCATTGCTACCACTACAACCCAGACTCAGTTACTGACCAAATAAGTGTAACGATCTATTGTCCGAGTCGAGCGGCCGCCCGTCGGACTCGAGTCAATAATCGGCCAGACTCAACTCGATCGCATTGGCCGGTCCCGTGACGATCTCCGGCAGTTCGGTCCGGAACCGTTCCCCGCGGAATCGGTTCTCCGGCCCGGAGACGACGATCGAACCGAGGAGATCGTCGCCGACGATGATCGGACTGGCGACGGCGCGAAACCCCTCGAACGTCTCGCTGTCGTTGAGCGCGTAGCCGCGTTCGCGGATCGTCTCGAGTTCCGCCAGCAGTTCCTCGACGTCCGTGATGGTGTTTTCCGTCCGGTTGGGAAGCGGGTGTTTCTCGACGATCTCCCTGACCCGGTCCTCGGAGAGGTGGGCGAGGATCGCCTTCCCCGATGCGATATCGTGCAGCGGTACCCGCCGGCCGAGTTCACCATAGGGTTGGACCGCGCGTTCGCCCATCGCCTTCTCGATGAAGACTCCCTTGCCGTACTCCTCGACCGTGAGCCAGACGATTTCGCCCGTCTCCTCGGCCATCTGCTCGAGAGAGGGCTTCGCGGCGTTCGCGAGTTCGATTCGGTTCTTGGCCTGAATCCCGTAGTTGAGACACTTGAGTCCGACCCGGTAGGTCGACCCCTCCTTGATGAGGAACTCGTGTTCGACCAGCGTCGTCAGGTGGTCGTGGGCCGTACTCTTCGCGATCCCCAGGTGATCGGCGACAGCCGTGGCGCCCGCGCCCTCGAGTTCGTGGACCGCTTCGAGAACGCCGAACAGGTTCGACGCCGACTTGACGGTTCGGTTTCGGTTTTCCGACATCTTATCGTGAGATGATGATTGGTGACAATAAACGGCCCGGTCTCGAGAGGACCGAAGCAGTTATCCGGCAATTCCGAACGCGAGTTCGGCCTTCACGATTTCAGCGGCCGAATTCGGCCCGATATCGCACTATCGCGTTCGGATATGCCGGACTGCTTGTTCGATACCGATACTCGTCCCCGATCGCGACCGGCCGTGGCACGGCCGAAATCTACGCGCCTCCGGCATTCTATTACACTCATATTATTGTAATACAATGCGCGTTCGGGATGAGCGGACAGTCACGTCGCGGTGAACAGATGTAGAGTTAAGTGGCGGCTCTCGATACGAGACAACACGGATGCACGAACCAGATTCCGTCTGGGACTTTGCGATCGCGGATCAGATCAAGTTCGGGACCGGAGCGACCGCCGAACTCGGAGACGAACTCGAGAGCCGGGCCGTCGAGCGGCTCCTGGTCGTTACGGACGAACAGCTCCGCGACGCCGGGATCGTCGACGACGCCCTCGAGTCGGTTCCCGACGACGTCGACGTGACGGTGTTCGACGGCGTCGAACCCGATCCGTCAGTCGACGTCTACGAGTCCGCGCGCGAGGCCGCCGCGGAGTTCGATCCCGACGGCGTCGTGGGGGTCGGCGGCGGTAGCTCCCTCGACGTCGCGAAGGTGACGGGGGCGATCGCCGAATCGAGTCGCGACGTCCTCGAGTACGTCGCACCGCCGGTCGGCGGCGGCGAACCGGTTCCGGATTCCGACGTCCCGGTCTTCGCCGTCCCGACGACCGCGGGGACGGGGTCCGAGAGTTCTCCCGCGGCGGTCGTCTCGCTGCCGGACCGGGAACTCAAGGTCGGTATCTCGAGTCGCCACCTCTATCCGGAGCTGGCGGTCGTCGATCCGCTGTTGGCCGTGTCGCTCCCGCCGGCGATCACCGCCTCGTCCGGGATGGACGCGCTCACCCACGCGATCGAGGCGTACACGACCCGGCGGTTCGACGCGAAAGCCGCACCCTGCCGCGCCGACGAGCGCGCCGATTACGGCGGCCGCACACAGTTGACCGATCTCTACGCCGAGAAGGCGATCGATCTCATCAGCGACAGCCTGCGTCGGGCCGTCAACAACGGTTCTGACGTCGAGGCGCGCCGCGACATGGCACTCGGCAGTCTCCTCGCCGGTATCGCGTTTACCAACGCCGGACTGGGAGCGACCCACGCGATGGCCTACCCGGTCGCCGGGGAGAACCACACGCCACACGGCGTCACCGTCGCGGTCTTGCTCCCGTCGGTCATGCGGTACAACGCGTCGACCGCGTTCGACCGCTACGCACGGATCGCCGATCTGATGGGCGAACGCGTCGAGGATTGCAGCGATCGCGAGGCGGCCGACCGCGCCGCGGCCGCGGTCGAAGCGCTGTGTGACGACATCGGAATCCCCTCCGGGCTCGCCGAACTCGGCGTCGAGCGCGACGACGTTTCGCGGCTCGCCGAAAAGACCGAGGAGATCCAGCGACTGTTGGTCGGCAACCCCCGCCGCGCCACCACCGAAGACCTCGAGACGATCTTCGAGAACGCGCTGTGAACGCATTCGTCACCCTCCAGCATCGGGGTCTGGCAGTCGCAGTCGGTTCCGATTCGACGGCATCGATTCGACCGATTGGAGCTCGCTACTGTCGGCTCACAGCTCACGATCTCTGACGTTGCGAGTGGTCAAAAATACCAGATAGAATAGTATATAGTATCATTTTACATATGCCTAATTTCGAATCGTGATCGATAACCGACGACTTCGTTGGATTCTCACTTATCAGAAGATACATGCGGATCAAATGGCTATACGGCAATAAACTAGTAGAACGTCGGCATAGAATCCCATCTATTGTGGATACGTTGATCGGTGCATTCTCTATTGAGGACGGCAGTAGATCAATATAATTCCAATCATATCCGACCTAGTATCGGATAACGAATACGATGACGCCGGCCCACAATCCATGACTTCGCGGATCACCGTTCGATCGGACTGTGACCGGGGCCGTCGGGACCCGAAAACGATACGGCCCCCTTCTCCCTAGGGCAACCAATGAGTAGCCTGACGGGGGACTGGCGCGAGGCCATCGACGACGCGGACGCGGCGCTGATCGACGGCTATCAGAGCGGCTTTCCCGTCGTCGAACGTCCGTTCCGTCGCGTCGCGGCCGAGATCGGTCTCGAGGAATCCGCCGCGGTCGACCGCGTCCGCGCGCTGCGGGAGGCGGGCGTCGTCCGCCGGTTCGGTGCCGTCCTCAACCCGCCCGTCATCGGCTCGTCGACGCTCGCTGCGGTGCGAGCCCCCGAGCACCGGTTCGACGAGATCGCGGCGATCGTCAACGAGCACCGGCAGGTCAACCACAACTACGCCCGCGACCACGAGTGGAACATGTGGTTCGT
>CAZLHT010000232.1:0-3326 GCA_964559185.1 uncultured Natronomonas sp. | reverse complement strand
GCACTGTCGACCGAGGACTGCTGGCTCGCTCCCGGCAACGGGCCGAACCACCGCGTTCGAGCGCGGAAACTGTTCGGTACCCATCCCGCTGTGTCGCCCGAACTCCCGTCCGAGGACACCAACATCTACGCCGCCGTCCAGACGCTGAAAGGACGGCTCCCGTCGGACGCGCAGGTCGTGTTGTTCTCGCCGCTGTGTGACGACTTCGTGCGGAATGGACCGCCGTCGAATACAGCGTGAACGTACCCTGGCATCGCTGATACGTCCATCTGCGAACTTTTTCCGCGTCGGGTTCGCCTGCGGCGAACCGCTCGCGAAAAACTTCGATGAAAAAGGCCGACGGCTCGGCCTTCGGCCTCACTGTCGGTGAACCGTTCGCTTCGCTCGCGGATACATGGTCGCGGTAACGCTTTCGCCTGTCCTGCGGTTCTTGCCGATCACTTTCGCCGACCGCTCCGTTGGCCATTCGATTCCGGTTCCGGTATCACGCGTATTATTACCGGATAGCATGTGGGTAGCCGACATGGACCGAATCGTACTCGGAAACGAGGAGTTCGAGGGTCGAAACAACGCCTACGTCCTCGCCGACGACGACGCCGACGAACTCGCTCTCGTCGATACCGGTATCGCCACCGACGCCATCCGTCGCGATCTCCGCGACGGCCTCGCCGAACGCGGCTACGAGATCGCCGACGTCGACGACGTCGTCCTCACGCACTTCCACGTCGACCACGCCGGGCTGGCCGGCGAGATTCAGGCCGAAAGCGACGCGACCGTTTACGTCCACGAGGCCGATGCCCCGCTGGTCGCCCACGAGTCCGACGCCGTGGCTGCCGTCGAGGAACGCCGCCGCGAACTGCTCGAGGAGTGGGGCGTCCCCGACGACGCACGAGCCGAACTCCTCGCCTTCTTCGAGTCGGCGGAGATCGACGGGAACCCCGCCGACCCGACGCCGATCGAAGATGGAGACATCCTCGAGGTAGGCGGCCGAACGCTCGAGACGGTCCACGCGCCGGGCCACGCCGCCGGGTTGTGTTGTTTCGAAACCGAGGCCGGCGACGAAGCGTTCGTCGGCGATGCGCTGTTGCCGGTGTACACGCCGAACGTCGGCGGCGCGGACGTCCGGGTCGAACGCCCCCTCGAGAAGTACACTGGCACGCTTCGACGGATCGCTGACCGCGACTACGAGCGAGTCTGGCCCGGCCACCGCGACCCGATCGAGGAGCCGACCGCCCGCGCCGAGACGATCCTCGAGCACCACCGCGAGCGCACCGAGGCGATCCTCGAGATCCTGCGCGAACACGGTCCGGCAGACGCCTGGACGGTCAGCGCGCAGTTGTTCGGCGATCTCGAGGGAATCCACATCGTCCACGGCCCCGGCGAGGCCTACGCCCACCTCGATCACCTCCGCCACGCGGGGGTCGTCGCGGTCGGCGACGGCGAGTATCGGATCCGCGATAAGTCGGCCGCGCTCGAGGGCGGGTTTTAGCTGGCTCGAGCGGTAGCCGGAACATAACACCCGTGTATAGTTCACAAGATCCTTGCTAACTTCCCTCATCTTTATTACGGGCGCCTCAAAACGGGAGAGTGAGAATCGGTAACTCACTGGTACACAATGGCTAACGAAGATAACGATACCTCCAACTCAGATACGAATGGTAAAGGATCACTTGGACGCCGAACCTTCATCGGTGCTGCCGGTGCTGGTGCGGTAACGACGACGCTGGCCGGTTGTCTCGGCGGCGTCGGCGGCGGCGGCGGCAACGACGGCGTGTTCAAAATCGGTCATCTCGCCCCGACCGGTCTGTCGATGGGACTCGGTTCAGAACGAAGCGCTAAAATCGCCGTCGACGAACTCAACAAGAACGACGGGATCCGCGATCAGGAGATCGAACTGATCCCGGAAAATACCGAAGCGAAGCCGGGCAAGACGTCCGAGATCGTTGAGGGGATGATCGCGAGCGAGAACGTCGATCTGATCGTCGGGACGTTCTCCAGCGAGGTAACCCAAAACATTACGGGTACGATCGCTGACGCCAACGTTCCGTTCATCATCACGGGATCCGCGGACGCGAGTACGATGTCGGAAACGACGGGAAGCGACTACGAACACAACAAGAACATCTTCCGAACGGGACCGATCAACTCCGATCTGCAGGCCGAAGCGATGGCCGATTACGCGGAGTTCCTCTCCGACACGCACGGCTGGAACTCGTTTGCTCACCTGTCAGAGGAGGCCGCCTGGACCAAGTCGTTCCGGGAACTGCTTCCCGATGAGCTCCGAAGTCGAGGCCTCGACGTCGTCTACGACGATACCGTGAGTCTCAGCACGAACAATTACACGCCGCTTCTGGACGATATCGAGTCGTCCGGAGCAGATGCAGTCCTTCGATTCTTCGCGTCGGGCGGGAAGGGGCTACTGCTCAAGCCGTGGTTCACGAACGAATATCCCTTCGCAGTCGAAGGAACGCACGTCGCGTCGATGTCTCCCGAATTCTGGAGCCAGTCGAAGGGAATCTGCGTCTACGAGACCACGGCCCAGTCCGGCGGTGGCGGGGTCACGGATATCACCGACAAGACGATGGAATTCGTCAGCACGTACGAGGACCGATTCGGCGGAAAAGGTGCGCCGAGTAAGCCCATGTACATGGGATTCAACACCTACGACGCGATCCACTTCTACAGCAAGGTCGCCGAAGAGGCTGGCACCATCAATTACAGCGACGACCTCGACGACATCGTCGAAGCGATGCACAGTGTCGAGTACACCGGCGCTGCCGCAGAGATTTCGCTCTACGGCGAGGACTCGGATTATCCGAACGACGCCAAGGAGACACGAACCAACGGAAAGATTTCGAACTACCCGGTCACCCAGTGGCAGGCGAACGAGGACGACGAGGGTGGACATCAGGAACTCGTCTACCCCGCGGCCAATTCGTCTGGCGACCACATCGCGCCCCCCTGGATGTAGCAAGACATGCTCGATCAAATTCTATCGGTCTTGCTCCTGGGGGCAGTGGTAAGTGCGATCTATGCACTGGTCGCGATCGGATTTACGATGATATTCGGCGTCGGCGGAGTCTTGAACCTCGCCCACGGCGGGCTGATCATGTTCGGTGCGTACGCCTACATGGTCCTCACCTCGTCGTCGGTCGTCGGCGCGATTGCGGTTCCGCCAGCCGCGGGGTTCGTCATCGCGGTTGTCGTTACTGCACTGGCCTCGTACGCGCTGTACGCGGGTCTCGTCAGATACATCGAAGACAACGTCGTCATCACGTTCCTCTCGACCGTGATGGTCGCGCTCCTGTTGACGAACCTCATCCACT
>CAZLHT010000231.1:0-3333 GCA_964559185.1 uncultured Natronomonas sp. | reverse complement strand
ATCAACGGCCTGCAGGCCGCCGCAGTGATGGGCGGTGCCGTCGACGAGGAGGCCGTCTACACGATCACCTCGACCGCCCGTCCCGAGGAGATTCGCGAGATGGTCACGGCGTCGCTCGAAGGCGATTTCACCGCCGCCAGAGCGAAACTCGATTCGCTGCTGAAGGACGTCGGGATCGCCGGCGGCGACGTGATCGATCAGATGCACCGATCGGTCTGGGAGTTCGATCTCGACGAGCGCGAGGCCGTCCAGTTGATGGAACGGATCGGCGAAGCCGACTACCGGATCACGGCGGGGGCGAACGAGCAGATACAGCTCGAGGCACTCCTCGCCTCGCTGGCGCTCGAAGAATAGCGTACGACTCCGATTCCACGGCGATATCTTTATCGCTCCCCGTGTTCCATTCTCATCCATGGTCGACGCCCTCTCAGTTATCGGAATTGTCGGTATGATCGCGACCGCATTGATGGTCGTCGGAATGCTGTATTTGACCTTCTTCGGTATTCAGTCCGATAACCGAGACCGGGGATCGGATCCGGATCCGAATCCGAATCCGGAGTCGGCGACGGGCGAATCCGAGTGACCGACCGGAATCCGATCGCTTTAGAACTGCGCCGCCCGTTCGATCCCCCGTGGACGTAACGCGTATCGCCGAGGAGTTTCCCGCCCCGTCGTTTCGCGGTGCGCAAGAACGCGCCCTCAGGGACGTTCGCTCGGCGTTCGAGGACGGCAACCGCGTCGTCTTGGTTCGCGCACCCACCGGAAGCGGGAAATCCCTTCTGGCCCGTTCGATCGCCGGCTGCGCCCGCCAAAACGGTGAGGGTGCGCCGAGCCGCCCGACCGGCGCGTACTACACTACACCGCAAGTGTCACAACTCGACGACGTCGCGGGCGAGGAGCTACTCGAGGATTTGAGCGTCATTCGAGGCAAGTCGAACTACACGTGTATCCTCCCCGGCGACACCTCGACGCCGGTCAATCGGGCGCCGTGCGCACGCGAGCGTGGATTCGACTGTCCGATCAAACACCGGTGCCCGTACTTTTCCGATCGGACGATCGCGTCGAACCGGCCGATCGCGGCGATGACGCTCGCATACTTCATGCAGACGGCCGGCAGCGAGGTGTTCGGCCAGCGCGATGTCGTCGTCGTCGACGAGGCCCACGGGCTCGCCGAGTGGGCCGAGATGTACGCCACGATAGAGCTTTCGCCCGCCTCGGTTCCGGTCTGGAGTTCGTGTCGGCCGCCGGCTGTCGAGACCGTCGCCGACGTCGAGCCGTACGCCGAGGGGTTACTCGATACCTGCAGGGGCCGACAGGAAGAACTCCGCGGTCGGGTCGAACTCACCGGCGCCGAAGCGGAAGAGCGCGATCGACTTGCCGAGTTGACCCGCGATCTGGAGTGGTTCCTCGAGGATCTCGGAGATCCGGACAGCCCGACCGTTTGGGTCGTCGACCAGTCGGACCGCGCCACCAGCGAGGATCCCCGGGGCGGTGCCGTCTCGATCAAACCCCTCGACCCCGCCGGCTATCTCCATCACACCATCTGGAGTCGCGGCGAGCGGTTCGCGCTGTTATCGGCGACGATTCTGGATAAGACCGCCTTCTGTCGCGGTGCGGGGCTCGATCCCGACACCGTCGCGCTGGTCGACGTTCCCCACACGTTCCCGGTCGAGCACCGACCGCTGTACGACGTGACACAGGGGAAGATGACCTACGAGAACCGGGACGAAACGCTGCCGAAGGTGGCCCGAACGATCGTTCAGTTGATGGCGAAACACGACCAAGAGAAGGGACTGATCCACGCGCACTCGTACGCCATCGCCGATCGGCTCCGGAACCTCCTCGACGAATTCGGCGTTTCGGAGCGGATTCGCGGCCACGACGCGGACAACCGGGAGGCAGCGCTTTCGGGGTGGAAACGGACCGACGACCCCGACGTGTTCGTCTCCGTCAGGATGGAGGAAGCGCTCGATCTCGTCGGCGATCTCTGCCGCTGGCAGGTGCTGTGTAAGGCTCCCTACCCGAACACGAACGACACCCGCGTCGCGAGGCGGCTCGAGGACGGCCAGTGGAATTGGTATTACCGAACGGCGCTTCGGACGGTGATACAGGCGTGCGGGCGGGTCGTTCGTGCACCCGACGATTGCGGCGCGACGTACCTCGCCGACAGTTCGCTACTGGATCTGTTCGATCGGGCCCGTACGGACATGCCGTCGTGGTTTGAAGCACAGGTCGACGGCATCGAACGCCCCGAACTCCCGGCGTTCGATCCCGCTCGCGCCGGCGGCGGCCGTCCCGGAAACGAAACGCCCGGTAGAACACGATCGTCCGGAGGATCGAACACGTCATCGATCGATGACCATCCGCTCTCGGACGTCTGGGGTGATGGATGATCACTCGAGCCGTGAGCCACAGCGAGCGTCTCCGGCTGGCGTCGGTCGTCTTCGTCGTTCTCTTCACCCAGTTACTCATGTACCCCGGCGTCGACCGGATCGTCGCGGCACTCGGCGGCGAGCCGACGATCGACGCCGGGACCGCGTTTTTGGCCGTCCAACTTCTGGCGTTCGTCCTCTTTTCGGCGGTCTGGGGGGTACTTTCCGATCGGACCGGGCGGCGGACACCGTTCGTCATCGTCGGTGCGTTAGGCGGGTCGATCGCGTATCTCGCGCTCGCGCTCGCGCTGATCGCGAATGTAGGCGATTTTCGAACCGCGCTCGTCCTTCGGTTTCTCGAAGGCGCGTTCACGATCGGCGCGTTCTCGCTCGCGATCACGATGCTCATGGATCTCGACGGCGGACACGGTCGAAACATGGGGGCGGCCGGTATCGCGATCGGGGCCGGCGCCGCCCTCGGTGCTCCCGTCGGTGGACTGCTCTACGCCTTCGGGCCGCTCGCACCGATCCTCGTCGCGGCGATATTGCTTTCGATCGTCGCGATCGTGGTGTGGACGCTCCCGGACCGGACGCCGAACCGGGTCCGAAGTTTCCGGGATGCGCTCGGTAGTTTTCGCGAGACGCCGGGGCTCGCGGTCCCGTTCGCCTTCGGATTCGCCGACCGGTTCGCCGCGGGGTTTTTCGGTCTCGTCGGCACCTTCTACTTCCGGGATACGTTCAGTCTCGCTCCATCGAAGATCGGACTGCTGCTCGCGTGTTTTTTCGTTCCGTTCGCCCTGTTGCAGTACCCTTTCGGGATACTTTCGGATCGGATCGGTCGGGTCGTTCCGATCGTCGCCGGATCGGTGGGATTCGGTGTTGCCATCCTGACGGTCGGATTTGCTCCGACCGTCGGAATGGCCGCCATCGGCATGCTCGCCGTCGGCGTTCTCGGCGCGCT
>CAZLHT010000230.1:0-3341 GCA_964559185.1 uncultured Natronomonas sp. | reverse complement strand
TCGAGGGGGAACCGGCCGCCAAGCGGGGAAAACTCTCCGGAAAGAAGGCGGTCTACCGGACGCCGAACGGCGGCCACCACGTCGCGTTGGCCGACGAAGACGGCCCGGACGACGGCGAGTCGCTGTTCGAGCCGCTACTCCGCGATGGCGAGATCGTCGCCGAGTTCGACCTCGATACGGCAACCGAACGAGCCTCGGCCGACGCCGACCGCGTCGGATTCGGACTTCAGTAGCGGGACGAACCATGCAGGTGGACGAAACCGAAAACGGGAACGGTGGGTGCGTCTAGACGAGGAAGTAGACCTGTTTTCGGGCGTCGTGAAAGGAGTACCGCGACCCGACGAGCTCCTGCTCTTCAAGTCGGTTCAACGCGTACCGGACCGTTCGGTCCGGAAGCAGCGATTCCTCGGCGAGTTGTCCCTGCGAGAGCGGTCTTGCGTCCTCCAGAACCTTCGCGACGAGTTTCGCGCTCGGCGGGAGTTTGCGGAGCCGTTCGCGGAATTCCGGGTCGGCGAGCGGCGATTCGGTGTGGCGGGAGCGTTCCTCCGTGGTCGTGCTCATGCGTTCACCTCGTCGGACGTTCTTGGTAAAACTTCCCTATATGTATGGCAAAACAATACGGATAATCAATATACTATAAGGTTACCTAATATCCCCGTTCTCCTCTCGTCGGTAATCCCCCTCAGTCGTCGCCTGCGACTGGATCGATCGATTCGGCTTGTTCTTCGGCCGCGGCGGCGACGGTGTCAGCTTCCGCGTCGGTCGCTTCGCTGCTCTCGATGACTTCGTCGATCAGCTGTGCGACCCCGTCGGTGCTCGTGGCCTGTTCGTCGGTCGCGCGATTGGTCGACTGAACGCCCTGATCGGCCTCCTCGATACGCTCGACGATATCGTCCGTCTCAGCCCGTTCGATCGCCCCCGTCTCGTCCGTCTCGCTCAAGACTCGAATCACCGAATCGTCGACTCCGTCGTGGGAGGTCGTCCCGATGGCGTTCCCGCCCGCCGAGATCCCGAACTGGAGACACTGCTGGACCTCCTCCTTGACGTGGCCTGCACGCCGCAACAGAAACGCGGACGCGAGCACGTACAAAGCGCCATCTCGGCGGCGCTGAGACCGAACTTCTCGAGATACCGTCGTCGAACGGCATTCGGGAGCCACCGTTCCATCCGCGACATAACCCCGTCGTCTCCCAGGCCGCGATCGTCGGTTGCCGCTCTAAAGGGATCGATTCGATTACGCGGATTGATCTGCTTCGATCCTCCCTCGGTACCTATCGGGTACGTCGTTGGTGGTACCTCACGCCCACGTCGTTAGTGGCATCCCTCGGATGGATCGCTGGCGTATCCAGCATCCTTTTATGCTCACGGCAGGTCGGTTCCACTAGCGTGAAGGGACAGGAGTGGTATCAGGAGAACGACATCGCGGAAGCGTACGACGACAAACGCTTCACCGGTGGCGGCTACTATATCGATCGACGGGAAAAACGGGCCGTACTGGACGCCCTGACTCCGCTCGATGACAAACGAATCCTGGAAGTCGCCTGCGGCACCGGACGTTTCACGGTGATGCTCGCCGGTCGCGGCGCCGATATCGTGGGGATGGATATCTCCGAGGCGATGCTCGATCAGGGACGCAAAAAAGCCACCGCAACCGGCGTCGGCGAAAACCTCTGCTTTATGCAGGGGGACGCCGGCCGGTTACCCTTCCCCGATGATCACTTCGACGCCGTCCTCGCGATGCGGTTTTTCCACCTCGCTCCCGATCCCGAAGGGTTCATCAAAGAGATGCGACGCGTCGCGAGCGCACAGGTGTTCTTCGATACGTTCAACCGCTACTCCACCCGTTCGATCTACAACTGGGCGCTCCCGATGGGGTCCCGACTGTACTCCGATCGGGAGACAAGAGAACTCGTCGTCGGTGCGGGATTGGACGTCGCCAGCGTCGAACGCGATTTCGTCCTCCCGTACGGCTTTTATCGCGCGATACCGAGGGGGATTGCCGACCCGTTTCGATCGGCCGACACCGCCGTCGGTCGGACGGTGCTCGGTGACCGACTCGCCTCGGTTTCCTACTGGAATACCCGACTCGCGGAGTGAACGGCCCGTAGACACCGGACTTTTGGTGATTGGACGCACTACATGGGGGTATGGAACTCTCGGTGGTGGTCCCGACGTTGAACGATCGCGACGAGCTTCGGGGGTGTCTCGACGCCCTCTCGGCCGAATCCCCCTCGGAAATCGTCGTGGTCAACGGACCGTCCACCGACGGGACGAGCGGAATGGTTCGGGAGCGACCCGACGTGGACGTGCTCGTCGAGATCGACGACCGGAACGTCAACGTCGCGCGGAACGCCGGCCTCGACCGGATTCGAGGTGATGCGGTCGCCTTCGTCGATCCGACGGTGGTCGTCGAATCGGGATGGCTCGCGGCGGCGATCGAGGGGCTCTCCGATGCGGACGCCGTCACCGGCCCGACTCACGAACGACTCGGTACCGGTATGGCGACCGATTCCGTCGAGGATCGGACTATCGGTGGCCGACGCGTAACCTACTTCAACGGCGGAAACGTCGTGCTGACCCGCGAACTCGTGACCGCACTCGACGGCTTCGACGAGTACCTCGATACCGGTGGCTCCCGCGACGTCGCCCATCGAATCGCCGGTCTCGAATACGATCTCGTTTGGTCGAGCCGGATGTGCGTTTCCCGCGAAGCGGCGACCGATGGTGGGTCGACCGAGCGTGACTGGCGAAGGCGCTATCGGTCCCTCTCGTATCGACTGGCGAAGAACTACGGACTCAACCCGACCGCCCCGTTTCGAACGATTCGACACGCGCTGACGGAGGCGGGCGCGACGCTCCGAGACGTCGGTCGAGGTGACGCCAAGCCGTCCGTCTGGTTCGGCAACGGTCGAGACGTCGTCGTCGGGAGCCTTCGGGGATACGCGGACGGTCTCCGGGCGCGCTACACCGATCGAAGCCCGCGGCGCAATCCTCGGGGGCTGTCCGCCCGAACCGATCGTGCGGTCGCCGTCCACGATCGTCGATAGATCTATCGACCACCCCTCCCCCGTCGTGATTTCTCCTATCCGTTACGAAATATTTATATAGAACCGCTGACGACATATCAGTGAACATGTCACCACAAATGCGTCAGCGGCGCGGACAGCCGCTTTTCATTCTCAACGAGGACTCCGAGCGCACTCGCGGCAAGGACGCCCAGTCGTCGAACATCACGGCCGGAAAGGCCGTAAGTGAGTCCGTTCGGACGACACTCGGCCCCCGTGGAATGGACAAAATGCTCGTCTCCGACTCGGGCGACGTCGTCATCACTAACGACGGCG
>CAZLHT010000229.1:0-3343 GCA_964559185.1 uncultured Natronomonas sp. | reverse complement strand
GTCTTCGATACGCGGAACGCGACGGCCGACATCGACACCGATGTCGTCCACCAGCTGTGATCGGAACTGCTGTCCCTTCAGACGCACAAACGAGATGGCCGGCGATCCCTCGTCAGCGCTTTTCCACGACGACGTCGTTGAGTACCAAGACGTCGAGTCCCATCCCATAGAAATCCTTGATCGCTTCGGTCGGCGTCCGGACGACCGGTTCGCCGTGATCGTTGAACGACGTGTTCAAGAGGACCGGAACGTCGGTGATCGCGTCGAACGCCTCGATCAGCCGATAGTAGCGCGGATTCTGCTCCTCACGGACGGTCTGAGGGCGGGTCGTATCGTCGCCGGGATGTAAGACGGCCGCGATCTCGTCGGTCTTCTCCGGCCGTACCTCGAACGTCTTGATCATGTACGGCGACGGTTCGCCGTTCACGAGGTACTCCTCGACGGCGGCTTCGAGCATCGAGGGGGCGAAGGGGCGCCATCCCTCGCGGTGCTTGACGAATTCGTTCACCCGGTCGCGCGATTCTGTGGTCCGGGGATCGGCGAGGATGCTCCGGTTGCCGAGCGCGCGCGGTCCCATCTCCAGGCGGCCCTGGAACCAGCCGACGAGGTCGCCGTCCGCGATGCGTTCTGCGACGGTCGCCTCGAGATCGTCGGGTTCCTCGTGGTCGATCTTGTTCTTCTCGAGGACGTCTTTGATCTCCTCGGTCTCGAAGGCCGATCCCCAGTAGGCGTGTGTCATCGGCGCGACGTCTGCGGGTCGCTGGTCGACCATTCCGGCACCGACCGCGAGCCCGCCGTCGTGGGCGACGGGCTGGATGAAGAGTTCCTCGACCGAATCGAGTTCCATCACCCGCTTGTTCATCTTGCAGTTCAACGCGACGCCGCCCGAGAGGCCGACGTTCCCGGAGCCGACCGAGGCGTACCGACGGACGATCGCGACGACGATCTCCTCGAGGAGTTTCTGTGCGGTGAACGCCAGGTCCTTCTGCCACGTGTCGAACTCGCCCTTCCGGTCGTTTCGGGGGCGATCGAACAGCCGTTCGAGACGTGTGACACCGGCTTCGACGCCGCCGGTCGTCAGATCCGTTACATCGTACTCGACGCCCACGTCGATCAGCTCGCGCAGCTTTGATTCGATGTCGGCGTTGTCGCTTCCGTAGGGGGCAAGTCCCATGATCTTCCCCTCGCCGTTGAACGCCCGGTAGCCGAGGTACTCGGTGAGGATGCCGTAGAGGTGACCGAGGCTGTTTGGGTGGGCGTAGGTTTTGAGCCGCTCGAGTCCCGATTCGTCGCCCCGCCAGACGACCGTCGAGTCGTACTCGCCGCGGCCGTCGATCGTCAACACGAGCGCCTCGGAGAATTCTGTCGGATGAAACGCGCTCGCGGCGTGACACCGGTGATGCTCAATGGTTTCGATCGGGGGGCACTCGTCGTCGAAGGCCCGCTCCAGTCGGTGAGCGACGATATCGTTCAGCTTCCCCCGTTTCGCCAGCCGGTACGTGTTGAGGTTCTTCGCGAGCAGGTACGGCCCGCTCTCGCTTTCTGGATCGCCCCCCTCGGATTCGGAAAGGATCGACGGGTCGCTGAGTACCTTCGAGACGTTACTGTAGATCAGCTTCGAGACGAGTTCGGGACGGTAGGGAAGACGGATCTGGCGTATATCGGAGAGTTCGAGATCCGCATACGAGAGACACTCGCCGATCGCCCCGACCGGAAACTCGTTGACCGCGTGTTTGTGTCGGGAGAGGCGTTCCTCTTCGATCCCGAAGATCAGTTCGCCGTCCTCGAAGAGCACCGCACTCGGATCGTGCTCGCCGAACCCCCGAGTGGTCGGTTTAAAAGAGAGGAGGTACTCAGACATTCTGTGAGAATTCGGATATATCGGGTAAATACATTGTGATATGTGGTAGCGAGGTGTGACGGAACGGAGGCATTCCCGCGCGGCGTTCGACGGTGACGAGGCTCCCGAAGACAACAGCTATTTGGTCGCGTTGGCGAAACACCGGGACGAACGATGGGTTCGCTCGACGACGTCTGTGTCGTATCGCAGCCGATCTCGAGCGGAAGCGAACCGCACGTGCTGGCGCTGTTGGAGATCCTCGGAGAACTGACGACGGTCTCGCTGGTCACCGCAAATGTGCCGACGGATTCGGCGATTCGGGACGAATACGAGGTCGTCGATATCGCGGCCAGTGGGACCGGCCGGTCGATCCTCACGGCCGCCGTGCGATTCGTATACAACCAGTTTCGGATGGCGTTCGAACTTCGCCGTCGCGAGGAACAGATCGTCCTGTTTTTCGGAACGACCTCCTACCTCCTCCCGATCCTCGCCGCGACGCTTTCGGGAAAGACCGTCGTCCTGGAACCGCGTGGCGACGTCCCACTCACACTGCGGCTCAACTGGGAACGGCGGATACCGAAGCCGATCGCTCGCGCGTTGGCCGGGTCGGTCGGGCTGTTGGAGACTGTCGCGTATCGGCTTTCGGACGCGATCATCACCTACACGCCGTCGATGGCCGAACAGTTGGGGCTCGATCGATACGGGCACAAGTTGCATCCATACGGCGCGCGGTACGTGGACACGGATCGGTTCTACCCTCGAGTGCCGTACGAAGAGCGCGATCGGGTGGTCGGGTTTCTCGGGCGATTGGACGAGGAGAAGGGGATTCGAAAGCTCGCCGCGGTGGCAAAGCAGTTGCCCGACGACGTGACGTTCGTCTTCGCGGGTGATGGTGAGCTTCGCGGGTGGCTAGAGGAGGAGCTCTCGGCGGAAATCGAGTCCGGATCGGTCGAGGTGCTCGGCTGGGTCGATCACGGGGACGTCCCGGAAGTGTTGAGCCGATTTCGGTTGCTCGTGTTGCTCTCGGAGCAGACCGAGGGACTGCCGACCGTCATTCTGGAGTCGATGGCCTGCGGGACGCCCGTCTATGCGCCGCCCGTGTCCGGGATTCCGGATGTAGTTCGGGATGGAGAGACGGGAATTCGGATGGAAACGCGAGATCCGAGCGCTGTCGCCGCCGAGATCGTCGCACTGCTCGATGGGGAGGGATCGAAAGCGATGAGTGCGAACGGACGGGGGGCAATCGAATTGACGTACAGCTTCGAGGCGGCGATAGAGCGTTATCGATCGATCGTGACGGACCTGACGACAGACGAAGAAGTACCGACGGACGGAAGCTAGCGCCGTAAACGCGAAACGCCGGACGAGGACCGTCCGATCACGCTGGTTGTACGCTCGGTCAGCCGTTCGGTAGTTCATAAGAAAGCGCTTAACCGTCGACGCGATCAATAGAGCGCAATGACTGTCGTCGTGCTCGGTATCGATGCGCTCGATCCCGACCTC
>CAZLHT010000228.1:0-3355 GCA_964559185.1 uncultured Natronomonas sp. | reverse complement strand
GTCCCCCAGCAGGGACAGACCGGCTACCACCAGCGAACCGAGCTGAACAAGCGGCTCGTCGATCTCGGCGACGACGCGGTCACCCCCGACGGTGGCTTCGTCAACTACGGCGAGATCGCCGGCCCCTACGCGCTGGTGAAAGGCTCCGTTCCGGGTCCGGACAAGCGCCTCGTGCGCTTGCGCCCGGCGGTCCGGCCGGCCGATCAACCGCGCCTCGACCCCGAGGTACGGTACGTCTCCACCGCCTCGAATCAGGGATAAACTATGCAGGCAACAGTACGAGATCTGGACGGGGAGGACGCGGGCGAGGTCGAACTATCGGCCGTCTTCGAGACGACGTTCCGGCCCGACCTCATAAAGCGCGCGGTCCTCGCCGCACAGGCCAACCGAATGCAGGATACAGGCACCGACGAGTACGCGGGCCTCAGAACTCCGGCGGAGTCCCACGGCAGCGGCCGCGGGCTGGCACACGTTCCGAGACAGAACGGGCGTGCGCGCGAAGTTCCGCAGGCTGTCTCCGGCCGTGCGGCGCACCCGCCGAAGGCCGAGGCCGAGCGCGGACTCGATATCAACGAAAAGGAGCGCAAGTTCGCGACCCGGAGCGCGATCGCGGCAACCGCCGATGGCGAACTCGTCGCCGAACGCGGTCACGCCTTCGATGGGGATGTCGACCTTCCGCTCGTCGTGAGCGACGAGTTCGAAGCGCTCGTCAAGACGAAAGAGGCCGTCGAGGCGCTCGAAGCGCTCGGCGTCGGCGACGACATCGAGCGCGCCGAGGACGGCAAGACGATTCGGGCCGGCCGCGGGACGACCCGCGGCCGCAAGTACACCGAACCGAAGTCGATCCTCGTCGTGACGAGTGAGGAACCCTCGCTCGCCGCCCGCAACCTCGCGGGTTCGGACGTCGCAACCGCGGCCGAAGTCAACGTCGAGGACCTCGCACCGGGCACGCACGCCGGTCGACTGACGCTGTGGACCGAAAGTGCGATCGAGGAGGTGGCCGAGCGATGACGATCGAACACCCGCTCGTCACCGAGAAGGCGATGAACGACATGGACTTCGAGAACAAACTGCAGTTCATCTGTCTGTCGGAGGCGACGAAACCCGAGATCGCCGAAGCCGTCGAGGAGCAGTTCGACGTCGGCGTTGCGTCGGTCAATACGCAGATGACGATGAACGGCGAGAAGAAGGCGACGGTCACGCTCTCGCCGGACGACGACGCACAGGAAGTCGCCTCACGGATCGGGGTGTTCTAACGATGGGACGAAGAATCCAGGGACAGCGACGTGGGCGCGGGACCTCCACATTCCGCGCGCCGTCGCATCGATACAAGGCGAACCTATCGCACCGACACGTCGAAGACGCAGAGGTCGTGACCGGAGAGATCGTCGGCATCGAGCACGATCCCGCCAGATCCGCACCGCTCGCCGACGTCGAGTTCGACGACGGCGACCGACGGCTCGTCCTCGCCCCCGAGGGCGTGGCGGTCGGCGAGGAGATTCAGATCGGCGTCTCCGCGGAGATCGCGCCCGGCAACACCCTGCCGCTGGCGGAGATCCCCGAGGGCGTTCCGGTGTGTAACGTCGAACGGCAGCCCGGCGACGGCGGGAAGTTCGCGCGCGCATCCGGCGTGAGCGCGACGCTTCTCACCCACGACCGCAACGCGGCGGTCGTCCAGTTGCCGAGCGGCGAGATGCGGCGGCTCTCCCCGGAGTGTCGGGCCACGATCGGCGTGGTCGCCGGCGGCGGTCGGACGGAGAAGCCGTTCGTCAAGGCCGGAAACAAATATCACAAGATGAAATCCCGCGGGAGCAAGTACCCGCGTGTCCGCGGTGTCGCGATGAACGCCGTCGACCACCCCTTCGGTGGCGGCGGCCGACAGCACCCCGGCAAACCGAAAAGCATCTCCCGCAACGCGCCGCCGGGTCGGAAGGTCGGCGACATCGCCTCCAAACGGACCGGCCGCGGCGGGAAAGGAGGACGAGATTAGGATGAGTTCGGATTACCAGATCGGCCACGAGGGCGAGTTCAGCTACCGTGGTCACACGCTCGACGAGTTGCAGGAGATGGAGCTCGACGAGGTCGCAGAACTGCTTCCCGCGCGCCAGCGGCGAACCATAGAGCGGGGCCTCTCCGTCGAACAGGAGAAGCTCCTCGAGAACGCCCAAAACGCGGGCGAAGAGGAGACTGCGAACGACCCGATCCGGACGCATCTGCGCGACATGCCGATCGTCCCGGCGTTCGTCGGGCTCACGTTTTCGGTTCACAACGGCCAGGCGTTCGAACGCGTCGAGGTCGAACCGGAGATGATCGGCCACTATCTCGGCGAGTTCCAACTGACGAGAACGTCGGTCGAGCACGGACAGGCCGGTATCGGTGCGACCCGCTCCTCGAAGTTCGTACCGCTCAAATAACCATGGGAATCAGCTACAGTGTCGACGCCGACCCGGAGAAGACGGCGAAAGCCATGCTTCGGGAGCGTCACATGAGTCACAAGCACAGCAAGGAGATCGCCCGAGAGATCAAGGGCAAAACGGCCGAGAAGGCCGTCGCCTATCTCGAAAGCGTCGTCGACGGCGAACAATCGGTGCCGTTCAAGTCCCACAACAGCGGCGTCGGCCACCGAAACGACATCGACGGCTGGGACGCGGGTCGATACCCGAACAAGGCCTCGAAGGCCTTCCTCGATCTTCTGGAGAACGCCATCAACAACGCCGACCACCAGGGATTCGACGGCGAGGAGATGACGATCGAGCACGTCGCCGCCCACAAGGTGGGCGAATCCCCCGGCCAGAAACCGCGGGCGTTCGGTCGCGCTTCGCCGTGGAACACCCCGGAGGTCGACGTCGAACTCGTGCTCGAACGGGAGGACGACGAATAATGGCGGACGAACACCAGTTCATCGAAGACGGGCTTCAGCGGACCCAGATCGACGAGTTCTTCTCGGAGGAACTCTCTCGCGCCGGCTACGGCGGCATGGACGTCGCGAAGACGCCGATGGGGACCCAGATCGTCCTGAAGGCCGAAAAGCCCGGCATGGTCATCGGCAAGGGCGGAAAGAACATCCGGAAGATCACCACGACGCTCGAAGAGGAGTTCGACCTCGACGACCCCCAGATCGACGTCCAGGAGGTCGACGAGCCGGATCTGAACGCACAGATCGTCGCCGACAGGCTGGCGAACGCGCTCGAGCGCGGCTGGTACTTCCGGAAGGCCGGACACACGACCATCGACCGAATCATGGATTCGGGTGCGCTCGGTGCCGAGATCATCCTCAGCGGAAAGGTCACGGGCGCTCGATCCCGCGTCGAGAAGTTCAACCGCGGGTACATCAAGCACAACGGCGAACCCGCCG
>CAZLHT010000227.1:0-3372 GCA_964559185.1 uncultured Natronomonas sp. | reverse complement strand
CATCGGCGAGGGAGGGACCCGGACGGGGGAGGGAGCGTCCGAGCCGAACGCCCCCAACGGCGACGTGACGACGGATCCGCCTGATCGGTCGCCGGAAGACGAGCGGTCCAGCCGACCCGAAGGGAGCGACGAACGCGACGGGTCGTCCGAACCCGACGGCCGGGACCGGTGGGCCGAACTCGGTGCGAACCTGTCGACAGGCGGCGAGCGTGATACCGCCGGATCGGACGAGCGTCGAGGGGATTTCCAGGGACGGCGCGAGTCGATACGTTCGTGGGACACACCGGACGGGACGCGAGGCGAGCCGAAAGACGACGGGAACGAGTCGGTGGGGCCCACTCGAAAGACGGCGGACGACGTCGCGGTTTCGGAGTATGCATCCGACATTGTCGGCGTGAGAAGCGGGGACGAGTCCGGGGATCTCGAGCGAGCGAGTTCGGCGGAAAGCGTGCTCGTGCTCGGAGCGACCGGCCTCCCGATTTCGCGGGCGATCTGTTCGGAATTTCTGGTCGGTGAGCGGGGAAGTCGTGACGTCCTCTTCGTGACGTTCGACGATTCTCCGGGTGATCGAATGGACGTCTGTCACCGAACGGACGAGTGGGCGGGCGGAGAGATCGGTATAATCGAAGTCGGACGCGGAAGCTCGGATTCGCCCGTCACCTCGGAGATCAGCGGCGGCGGGACGATCGGATCGATCACCGTCAAGCGGGTTTCGAAACCCGGCGACCTCTCGAAGCTCGGTATCGTTATCACGAAACTGCTCGCGGAGTTCGACGAAACGCCTCGACAGACAGTACTCTGTTTCCACACCCTGTCGGCGTTACACGGCCAGGTCGGGACGAAGACGCTGTTCAGGTTTTTGACCACGTTGCAGGGCCGCCTTCGGTCGGCGGACGCCGTCGGTCACTATCACATGGACCCGGATCTCCACGACGAAATCGTCATCGAAACACTCAGACCGATCTTCGACGTCCTCGTTCGATTCTCGGACGACGGCACGATAGAACTCGAGTGAGCACCGATCCGAAGATCATCGATCCATCTCGGTTTCAGTCTCTACGTCCTCGGTCCGTATTCCGGGTGGCGGTCCCTCGTCGCCAAGTTGCATTCGACCGGTACGGAGCGTCTGAAAGACGGCCGACGTGGCGAACAGGACCGTGATCACGCCACCGATCGTGACAGCCGACACGTCCGCGAGAACGCCGACCTCGTAGTACGTCAGCGCAACGAGGAACCCCGAAACGAGGCTCAAGCCGAGGTAGAAGTAGCTCCAGGGAATATTCCGACCGGCCACGACCTCGAGATAGATATCGGCGTCGGCGAGCGCCCCGGTCAACTTGACGAGTCCCCGCTCGGCATCGTAAACGATCAGTCCCCGCTTTTCGAGCGTCGGGAGGTGCGATTGATACAAGGAGATGTAGACGCGTTTTCGCTCCTGGGAATCGAGCCCGGAGATGGGTTTGCCGTTCTCCCAAGCGGCGACCTGTTCGGCGAGCGTGGAGACGTCGACAGAACCCTCGGTCTGTTTCAGGTAGTGGATCGCATAGCGGCGGCGGCGGTTCGAGAGCACCTCGTAGACGTCTTCCGTCGAGAGATCGCTGGGGGCCTCGGTATCCGCCTGCAAGTCAGTAGAATGTTCCGAAACGGTCATTTACGTGTCTCCGGCGTATCGACCACTAAGTCGACCCGTGACATAAAATACAGGGATCATATCGGGGAATACTGTGAGTATATCGGGGGTACAGGGTTCAGGGCGGATAATACGGGATCGGACGATAACACGGGGGGAAATCGAATGAACGAGCGGCTGGAAACCAACCTCACGGCCGAGTTACCGTCCCCCCGACGGTGTTGTCCTCGAGTTCGACGTTGCTGCCGTGATTCGTGTCAATCGTCAGATCCCCGCCGATATTGCTTTCCGAGATCTCGACGTCGCCGTTGAGATGATCGTCGACGACGACGGTCAGGTCGCCCCCGACCGTGACGTCTTCGACGCTGATACCCCCGTCCGCGTTTCCGTCGACGATGATCGTCAGATCCCCGTCGATCTCCGACTCCTCGATCGAGAGATCCTCGTTGAGCTGATTCTCGACGGAGATCTCGTAGTCCCCGCCGACGGTGGTACTCTCGGTCCCGATACCGCCGCTGAGCGGCTGGGTGAACGTCATGCCGACGCCGCCGGTGATATCCGACTCCCCGATCTCGATGTTGCCGTTTTGCTGCCAGCTCGAGACGTCGAAGTTCCCATCGATCGTGCTGGATTCGAGCGAGATGCCCTTTGCGACGCCGTCGACGGCGATCGAGACGCCGTCACCGAAGGTCACGTCCTCGAAGCTCATGTCGCCGTTGGCGTTCTGTGAGATCTCGATGTCGGTCGCGCCCGCGATCTCGCTCTCTTCGAACTCCAGTTCCTTCAGCAGCTTCGTCGAGAGCTCGAAGCCGCCCGTCGCCTCGGAGGTCTCGAAGCCGACCTCGTATTGGTTGTCGGCGTCGATTCGGATCGTACAGTCGAAGAACTCGTCTTCGGCGTCGAAGGAGCGATTGCCGATCCGATCGTCGTTTTCGATCGTACACAGCGTCGGTGTGGGCTCGTCGATCTCGACGAAGACCTCGCGCGTGAGTTCGACGGAAGGACCCTGAGAACTGCTCGCGAGAATCGTCACCTCGATCCATCCGGAGGTGGACGGCCCGCCGGCGATCGTTGCGGTGATCTCGCCGGTTTCTCCCGGTGACAACGAATCGGGCGTGCTTTGAATGACGACGTTGCTGAACGGCCCGCTGTCGACCTCCGTCACGTCGATCGAGTCGAGATCACTACCGATTTGGTTTTCCACCGTGAAGAGTACCACCTGATCGCCGGGATCGACCGTCCCACCCCCGACGGTGATACCCAGAAGGCCCGAGTCGTCGTCCGCCACGCCGATATCGGCCAGTCGATCGGCGTTGATCGACGCGAACGCGCCGGTGCCGAACACCATCGCTACCGAACCGGTGACGATGGCGAGTACGGCCAACAATTTGAGCGCGTTCATGCTATATTCCGGGCATCCACTGACGGTCGGTAATCGGTACGGTACCGAAGATCCGTAGGCGGTGCTTACTGAACCTATACGACGCACAAGGATTTATGTCCCGCGGTACGTTTCGATGGTTTTCGGCCGGTGGGTGAGGCCAACGGCAGTCCTCTCTCGCTGGCTCGGGGGACTGTAACGGACACCGATAGGCCAGTAGTATACCGGCCGTTTTGATCGGCTCGGGGGATAGATACGGCCGCGTGGGAGATATCGGGAATACTCACGTGTCGGCTCTCCGCCCCGTGGGACACCGTGAAGGTCGATCGGCGTTATCGTTCCACTGCGAATGGACCCCGGC
>CAZLHT010000226.1:0-3378 GCA_964559185.1 uncultured Natronomonas sp. | reverse complement strand
GCGCGTTTCGGCTCACGTACGACGGAACCGAGTATCGCGGCTTTCAGCGGCAGCCACACGGCGACACCGTAGAGAATGCGCTCTTCAACGCGCTGGAGGCGCTCGACGTCGATTTCGAGAGCGATTCCCCGGTCGGATACGCGGCGGCGGGCCGGACCGACGCCGGCGTCTCCGCTCGCGCGCAGACGGTTGCGTTTGAGACGCCCGCGTGGTTGACGCCGCGAGCGCTCAACGGAGAGCTTCCGGCGTCGGTCCGCGCGTGGGCGGCTGCTGACGTTCCCGATTCGTTCCACGCGACCTTCGTCGCGGTCGAACGCGCGTATCGGTACTTCCTGTACGCTCCGGACGGCGACGACGAACTGGCCGAAACGGCGGCCGAGACGCTCTCCGGCCAGCACGATTTTCACAATTTAACCTCCGACGACGAGGGGACCGGACGCGAACTCTCGGCGTCCATTCGACGCGACGAGGCCTTCCTCGTCGTCGACTGTCGGGCCGGTGGCTTCGCCAGAGAGCTCGTCCGACGGATCGTGTCGGTGATCGATTCCGTTGCCGCCGGGGAGCGTCCCCCGGAATTTGTCGATCGCGCACTCGATTCGAAGCCGCTTTCGGGTCCGGACGGAATCGCCTCAGCCGCCCCGGAACCGCTGATTCTTCTCGACGTCCGGTATCCGGGGATCCGGTTCATCCCCGACGAGAGGGCGCTCGAATCCGCTCGCCGTCTCTTCAGGGAGCGGCGACGACGACGGCTCGCGGGGGCCCGAGTTGTCGGAGCGCTGTCGCTCGATCGGCTGCCGGAGTGAGTTCGAGTCATCTCACGCCGCCGCCGGGACGACGGCTTTAGGGTGCCGCTACCCGTATCGAATCGCATGAGTTCGGTGCCCGAGCGAAGCGAGATCGAGGAGGCCCACACCTGGGATTTGACGGATCTGTTCGCCGCCGACGAGGAGTGGGAGGCGGCCTACGAGGAGACGGAGGATCGAATCGAGACGCTGTCGGCCTACGAGGGGCGGGTGACCGAGAGCGCGGAGACGCTTGAGGAAGTCCTGACGCTCCGGGAGTCGATCATGCGGGCGGTCTCGAACCTTGCGGCCTACGCCAGAATGCGGAGAGACGAGGATACGACGAATCAGACCTACCAGGCGCTCGCGGCTCGGGCGAACTCGCTTGCCGCCGACGCCTCGAGCGCGGCGAGTTACATCGAGCCAGAGATACAGGATCTCGATCGAGCGGCGATCGACGAGTTCCTCGAAGAGAATCCCACGATCGAGCCGTACGAGCACTACTTCGACGACACGTTGCGGATGAAACCCCACACCCGATCCACGGAGATCGAGGCGCTCTTGGCCGATCTGAGCGAGGTGACCGGCGCGACCGGGGACATCTATAACATGCTGACGAACGCCGACATGGAATTTCCGAGCGTCGAAGATCCCGACGGCGACGCGCAACCGATCACGCTGTCGAACTTCACGAAACTGCAGAAACACCCCGATCGGGCGTTCCGACGCCGGGTGTACGAGGCGTTCTACGACGAGTGGGCTGACCACCGAAACAGCATCGGTAGTGCGTACAAAAACAGCGTCAAAGCCGACGAGAAGCTCGCGTCGGCGAGGCAGTATGACTCGGCGCGGGAAGCCTGTCTCGACGGACCGAACGTTCCCGTTTCGGTCTACGAGACGCTGTTGGAGGCGGTCGAGTCGAACCTCGACGTGTTGCACCGACACGCCGAACTCAAACGCGATACCCTCGGTGTCGACGAACTCCGGATGTGGGACCTGTATGCGCCGTTGGCCGAGGGCGAGAGCCCCGAGGTCGAGTACGATCGGGCAAGAGAGTACGTCGTCGATGCCGTCGAACCGCTCGGCGAGGACTACGGGGAGCGGATGGCCGCGGGGCTCAACTCTCGATGGGTCGACGTCTACGAGACGAAGAACAAGCAGTCGGGTGCCTACAGCGGTGGCACCTATGACAGCCAGCCATACATCCTGTTGAACTATCAGGACGACATCGCCTCGATGTACACGCTCGCGCACGAACTCGGTCACTCGATGCACTCGGAGCTGACGAGCGAAACCCAGCCGTACGTTTACTCGGGTTACGAAATCTTCGTCGCCGAGGTCGCCTCGACGGTCAATGAGGCGCTTTTGACCCGCCACCTCTTGGACGTCGTTGAGGACGAACGATTCCGTCGACACGTCCTCGACGAGTACCTCGAGCGGTTTCGCTCGACGCTTTTCAGACAGGCGATGTTCGCCGCCTTCGAATACCGCGCGCACGAACTCGAACGAGAGGGCGAAGCGCTGACGCCGGATCGCCTCGACATGCTCTACGGTGGATTGAAAGCGGAGTACTACGAACCCGCCGACGTCGACGACCGGATCGACCGAGAGTGGATGCGAATTCCGCACTTTTATCGCGCCTACTACGTCTATCAGTACGCGACCGGAATTAGCGCGGCCAACGCTATCGTCGACCGGATCGCGAGGGAGGGCGAATCTGCGGCGGCCGACTACCGCGAATTCCTCCGCTCGGGATCGAACGCCTACCCGCTCGAACTGCTCGAGACCGCCGGGATCGACATGTCGACCTCGGAGCCTATCGAGGCGGCCATCGACGCGTACGACGAGATGCTCGCGGCGTTCGAATCGTTGCGGTAGCCACCACCGGCGGCGACACGATCGGTCCGTATTCGACTCAGTATCGCCGCCGCAATCCTCTCCCGCACCCAAAGGCCCTTTTAATCTCCGACGCGTACCCGGCGGTAATGTCGCATAGCCCTTCGCTCCCCGAGCAACCGACGCTCAACCTCGATCCGGAAATGACTATCGACGAGCGGTTGGCCGCGCTTCGACAACACTATCTCGACGTTTCACGGGTTCACGACGAGCTCACGAGCACACTCGAGACGACGCGTAATCACCGATCGGAGCTTCGCGACGACGTGATGGAGCTTCAACGGGAAAACGAGACGTTGAAGACATCATCGCTGTACCTCGCAACCGTCGAGGAGTTGACTCAAGAGCAAGTACTGCTCAAACAACACGGCAACAATCAGGAAGTGCTGACCGACGTTTCACCGGGACTATACGATGAGTTAGAGCCGGGCGATCGCGTTGCGATCGACGATTCGTTCGCCGTCCAGACTCTCTTGGATAGCGAAACCGACTCTCGCGCTCAGGCGATGGAAATATCCGCGAAGCCCGACGTCGAATACGAGGATATCGGCGGGCTCGAAGCGCAGATTCGGGAGGTTCGCGAGGCCGTCGAGGACCCGCTGACCAACCCCGAGACGTTCGAGGAAGTGGGCATCGATCCGCCGACCGGCGTGTTGCTACACGGCCCGCCGGGAACGGGCAAGACGATGCTGGCGAAGGC
>CAZLHT010000225.1:0-3401 GCA_964559185.1 uncultured Natronomonas sp. | reverse complement strand
CTCGGGAAGATCGCCGTCGTCGCGCCGAGTTCGGTCGCCATGTTCGTGATCGTACATCGCTCGGGGACCGTCAGCGCCTCGACGCCGGGGCCGGTGAATTCGAAGACTCGCCCGACGCCGCCCTTTACCGTCAGCCGACGGAGCAACTCGAGGATGACGTCCTTCGCCGACGCCCATCCGTCGAGCTCGCCCGCGAGGTTGACCTCGACGATTTCGGGCATCTCGATCGTGTACGGTACTCCGCCCATCGCCAGGGCGACGTCCAGTCCGCCCGCCCCGATCCCGATCGCGCCGAACCCGCCCATCGTCAGCGAGTGCGAATCGCCTCCGAGAAGCGTCGAGCCGGGGGCGATAAAGCGCTCTCGCTGGATCTGGTGGCAGATACCGGCGCCCGCCTTCGAGAAGTGCCCGCCGTACTTCCGGGTCACCGTCCGGAGGAATCGATGGGTGTCGGTGTCGCGAGAGTCGATCTCATACGCCTGGTGGTCGGCGTACTGAACGGCGACGTCCGTCCGCACCTCGTCGTACTCCAACGCCTCGAACTCGAGCCATATCAGCGGTCCGAGGACGTCGTGCATGAGCGCCTGGTCGACGTCGATGTCGATCGGTTCGCCTCGGACGGGCTCTTCGTCCGAGTGGTCGTAGAGGATCTGTTCCGTGAGCGTGTATTCGTCCGTCTTCATTGTGGTATCGATCTCCGAGATCGTGGATCCGTCCGGTCGTATCGGTCGAAATCGCATCCGGCGACTGGTCCGGAACCCCGATCGGCGTGTACTCGCTCATATCCGTCCGGATAGATAAAAGGGTGCCTCGCCGAGGCGGACACGACTACCGATCCCGGTAGCGGAACTCATAGGCGGCGACGATGATGGCTCCGACGAGGAGACACGCGCCCAGCCCCGCGAACGCGACGGTGTAACTCTCGAGGCCACCGACGAAGCCGACGTAGGTCGGGCCGAGGCTGCCGAACCCGATGTAGAGGGTTCGCATCCCGCCCAGATCGCCGCCCATGCTCTCGTCCGGAAAGAGATCCATGAGGTACGCTTGCATCACCGGTGGAAACGACATCAATCCAGCCGCGAAGACGGCGATGCCGGCGAAGAGGAGTATCGTGTTCTCGACGAGTAACGTCCCCACGATACCGATCAAGCCCAACAATAACGAACCCACCGCGACCGTCATTCGTCCGACGCGATCCCCGAGCGTGCCGGAGATCGGCTTTACCACCATGCCGACGACGAAGAGAACCGCGAATCCGGTGCTCGCGAGGCCGACCGAGAATCCCTTTTCGGCCTGGAGAAACGTCGGCAAGAAGCCAGTGGTACTCTGCCAGGTGAACGCGAACAACATATACGCGAGGAGGAACCACCGGAGACGTGCGTTACCGAACAGTCGCCTTCCCGTGGATCGAACGCCGAGGCTGGTCGTCTCGAAAGCATAGGACTCGCGGCTCCAGACGTGGACCGCGAACAGTATTCCGCCGACAAAAACGACCATGGGCACGAAGGCCGCCTGCCATGTCGCGACCGCGACCGCGAGGACAGCTAGCCCCGCGGCCGCCGCGTTTCCGAGATCGCCCAGCGAGGTGTGCAAACCGAACGCCTGTCCACGCCGTCTGACGAAGAGATCGGACACCAGCGCCCTCGCCGCCGTCGGGTACAGACCGGCACCGACGCCGACGACGGCCGCGCCGAGCAGGAACGTCGAATACGAGACGGTCCTGGATACCACGAGAAAGCCGAGACAGACGAATCCCATCCCCACGACGAGGAGGGTCTTTCTGGAGAGTCGATCCGACAACCGACCGCTCGGATACTGAAAGATGGCGTACAGCCCCCACAGCAGGGTGAGCGCGAAGCCCGCCTGCGTTGAGGTGATCGCGAGATCGTCGATGATGTTCGGCAACAGAGGTGGGAGCAACTGCCGACCCATCTGGATGGACAGCCACCCGAGCGACGCCGTCAAAAAGAGTCGACCGGAGTACCCGGTGAACAGGCGCTCTCGTTCGGCTGGTTCGCTCACGATAGATTGTAACTGGCACCCGAGTTTCAGATATAGCTTGGGAATTCGATCGGGTCGTCGGTTCGGACCAAAATCGGGGGCGGAATAGGATCGAGCGTCGGAATGGGATACGTTTCGAGCGAAGATCCGAACGAAGGTTTCCTCAGTCGTCAGCCGGAGAGGGGGCCGGCGAGGCGTCCATGTCGGTGTCTTCCGCGTAGGGGTACCACGTCATCTTCGTGTTGCCCATGTACGGATCCTCGTAGGAGGTCTCTTCGGGTTCGGCGAGTCCGGTGAGGTCCTCTTCGTCGTGTCGGTCGATGAACTCGCGGAACGACTCCTCGTCCGTCCTTTCGGCCTCGTAGATACGAAGCAGGTTCCGGATGTATCCCGGCACCTCGTCGGCGGCGACTCGCATCTCGACCCACTCGGCGAATTGGGGGTTCTCCCCGAGGCCCCCGCCCAGTCCGATGTCGAACGCCTCGACCGGCTCGTCGTCCTTGCGGGTCTTCATCCCGCGCAGGGAGACGTCGGCGATCTGCGGCTGCGCACACGAGGCGGTACAGCCCGAGAGATGAATGTGGAAATCGTCGATCCCGGCGGGCAACTCGACGTTGTCCTTCAGCCAGCGGGCGTACCGGACCATCCGGTTCTTCGTCTCGACGATCGAGAGCGAGCAGTACTCCGTGCCCGTACAGGCGATCGATCCCCGGAGGAACGGGTTGGGATCCGGCGAGTAGTACTCCAAGAGGTCTTCCGAGAGGAAATCGTCGAGATCTTCTTCAGCAATATCGGCGACGAGAATATTCTGTCGCTGAGTCAGCCCGATCAGCTCGGAACCGTACGCCTCGGCGAGGTCGGCGAGGTCGATGACTTCTTCGGCTCCCATCCGGCCGACGAGCACCGACAACCCGACGAAGTAGTTCCCGTCGTTCTGTTCGTGGACGCCGACGTAATCGCCGACCTCGTCGGTGCGCCCGGCGTTGTAGCTGTACTGATCGCGGAGGTCCTCCCCCGCCGAGCGGAGTTCGAAGTCGACGTACTCCTCCTGCAGGACGCGTCGGACCTTCTCCGGTCCCCACTCGTCGACGAGGAACTTGATCCGGGCGTTGAACCGGTTCTCGCGGTCGCCGTGATCGCGGAACAGCGCGGAGATGCCGCCCGCCACGTCGGCGACCTCTTCAGGCGTGACGAAAACGTCGATGTCGCGGGCAAAGCGCGGTTCCTTCCGGGCGAGCCCGCCGCCGACGGTGACGTTGAACCCCCTCGTCTCCTCGCCGTCATCGGAACTCGTTGAGTTCCGATTGCTCGATGAGCTTTCCTCATCGGTGTCGATCACCTTCGACGCGGGCTCGAAGCCGAGGTCGTTGATCTCGGCCTGCCCGGAGCCGCGGGTGTCC
>CAZLHT010000224.1:0-3411 GCA_964559185.1 uncultured Natronomonas sp. | reverse complement strand
TCCTCGTGATCTTCGGCGAACAAATAGGGCATGTGGAAGTAACGGGTGTACTCGAAGACGTGTCGGGTCGGATCGTTTAGATCCATAGCGCTGTGGCGCTGTCCGTCGAGATACAGCGTTCGCGTCCCACCGAGATCGGCGACTTCGAGTTCCTGATAGGGCGTTTGCGTCTGGTGAACGACCTGTCCACCGGTGGAGACGCCGATGGTACCGCTGCCGATAGCCGCGACCAACAGGAGCGCCACGACGACGGTCGCCACCAGCGGATCGCGATCGATCGAGGGGATGAGAATGAAAAACGCCGTCGTCACGAGTAATAATCCGAAGAGAAAGCCGATAGTTTCGACGGCGAACGTCGGGATGAGAAGGAACGTCGTTCCGAACGCACCGAGAATACTCCCGATCGTCCCAAGGGCGTAAACCCGGCCCGAGGCTTCACCGATTCCGTCGGTATCCGATAGCTCGGCGGCGTAGGGGCTGATGAATCCGAGTAGATACGTCGGCGGACCGAAAAGCAACGTGATGGCCGGAAGCGAGGCGAATCGATTCGGGAGCGGGAACGAAGATCCCGCCGCTAACAGCACGTCGCTGGCAAAAATCAACACAGCGACGTAGGCGGCCGTCCCGAGTAGCAACCACGAAAGTCGATCGACGCTCGCACGCTCGGCTGCCCGTTTACCCCCGTAATGGTACCCGAGGCTCAACGCCGCGAGAAACACGCCGATGATGCTTCCCCACGTATAGATGCTACTGCCGAACTGCGGGGCGACGATGCGACCGGCGAGAATTTCGAGTCCCATGCTCGCCACACCGGAAACGAACACCGCAAATCCGGGTGCACTCACCCGATCAAGTGAGCGGCCCACCGAGAAATCCATATACTATTCGGTACGGCGTTTCGAAGATAAACCTTCGCGAGTCCGGACATTGGATGCATACCTTCGGTCTCCGACGGACCGTTCGCGGAAACGGGGTTGAGGAGAAGTCACGGAAATCGCCGCGTGAGCCCCTTCGTACATGGCAGTCTCTCCCGGTCGTAACGTGACACAACCGACCGGTAAGCCGACTCAACCCGGCGTCATCGACAGGCGTTGAACCCCGACAACGCCACCGTATTGATCCAATCATGCCACCGTCTCGCATCGATCGTGCCACGGTATCGTTCGGCCTCTCGGGCGAAGTCAAATCCTCCAAACCACCCTTTGAAATGTTCTCTGCGAAAGGTGCAGTTATTTCGAAATAGCCGCTATATATCTAAAGGGCCGATAGACGTACGTCGGATGCGATGTCCAACGTACCGAACGATTCGTTTGTGGAGGATTCCACGTATCGACGACGAACAGTCATGGGAGGACTCGCGGCCGGTGCGAGCCTCACGGCCCTCGGTTCCGAAGCGAGCGATCGAGTGCAAGCGCAAACCGACGAAGAATCCGACGAGGAGGTGTGGCCACCATCCGACGCAACCGAAGCACATGTCGCCGTTCTCTCCGGGTATCGTGCGGGTGTCGAGACGGATGCGAGCGGATGCGTCCACGTGACGCCGGGCGAAGAGGCGGGCACACTCATGGTCGATCTCGTTCTCGAGGATATCGAATGCGTCACGCAAGCCCACATTCACGAGGGCGGGCGCGACGATGACGGGCCGATCGTCGCCCCCTTATTGGAGTATACGGGGGAGGTAGACGGAACCGGCGACGGTGACCCGCTGAGCGCTCGTCCGGACACGCCGCTGATCGAGGGGACGATGGTCGACGATCCCGAACTCGTCGAGGAGATTTTATCCGACCCGGGCGAGTATTACGTCAACGTTCACACGGTCCATCACCCGGCCGGGGAAATCCGCGGGCAGATTCGCGGATTCGACTTCGGACAAGAAACCGATATCGAGCCCGTCCCCGCCGAATTCACCGTCTCGAACCTCGATCCAGAGGACGTTACCGTGGTTCGAGGCGATCGTATCGATATCTCGGGGCGGATTCAAAACGTCGGTGACGTGACCGACACCCAGACCGTCGAACTCCGCATCGACGATAGCGTCCTGAGAGAGCGAGAGCTGGAGGTGACCTGCCGTTCGTCGAGGACCGTTCGATTCGAGGATATCCAGACCGGAGACCTCGATCCGGACGAGTACGAACACGGTATCTTCGCCGAGGACGACTCGGAAACGGCAACGCTCACCGTTCTGAGACCGGCCGAGTTCGTCGTCTCCGATCTCGATCCGGATGATAGAACCGTCACCCGCGGGGATCTGATCGACGTCTCCGCGATCGTCGAAAACGTCGGCGACGTGTCCGACACGCAGACCGTCGAGTTCCGAATCGATGACGAACCTGTCGACGAAGAGGAATTAGAACTTGAGGAGGGTGAGTCCGAAACGATCAGTTTCGAGGATATCGACACCGCGGACCTCGATCCGGACGAGTACGAACACGGTATCTTCACCGAGGACGACTCGGGAACGGCGACGCTCACGGTATTAAGTCCCCCAGCGTTTACGGTATCGGATCTGGATCCGGAAGAAGTAACGGTGACGCAAGGAGAGCCGATCGATGTCTCCGCAACCGTGGAAAACGTCGGCGAAGTAACCGGAACGCAAACGGTCGAACTGCGCATCGATGACGAGGTGATAGACGAACGCGAGCTGGAACTCGACGGGGAGGAATCCGAAACGATCGATTTCGAAGGGATCGACACCTCGGGACTCGATCCAGACGAATACGAACATGGGATTTTCACCGACGACGAGTCCGAGACGGGACTGTTGACGGTCGAAGCGACTGAAGAGAACGACGAAGACGACGAAGACGGTGACGGCGAGGACGAAAACGGCGAGGACGAAAACGAAGACGCCACCGGGGACGATGATGACGAAGGCGGCGAGAACGGAGAGGATGGGAGCGACGAAGAAGACGAAGGGGAAAACGGAACTAGTGAAGACGGGGAGGAAGGGGATAATGGTGTTCAAGGAGATCCTGACGACGGTCCGGCCGATGACGGACAGGGCGGACCAAACGATCAGAACGAGACAAACGAGGACGTCGAGTAGAGACGTCTTCGAGTCATTATCGGACTCTCAGACACAGGATACTCTTCGTTTTCATTCCCTCGGCAAACTCACAGCACACGATCGTTTTCGACGAACGAACGGTCGCTAAACTCGTTCGGGGCACCGCCGGTCCGAATGATGTTGAGCGCCGTTATCAGGTCCGTTCGAGAGATCAGCCCGACGAGTTCATCTCGCTCGTCTATCACCGGGAGTCGTCCCACATCGTGTTCTTGCATCCGCTGAAACGCGGACATCGCATCGGTATCGGGCGTGACCGACACGATATCGGTCTCCATCACGTCCTCGACGTGGTAGGCGTCCCGTTCGACCTCCCGAATCGAGCCGGCGTCCTCCAACGTCACCAT
>CAZLHT010000223.1:1790-3413 GCA_964559185.1 uncultured Natronomonas sp. | reverse complement strand
GTACGATCGGCACGCTGAGTGGCGGATTCTTGCTGTTTGTCGGCGTGTATTTCGTCGCGCTGGCCGTCTATCGCGGGATCGAGCGCGAAGAGCGAGGGGAGTAAGTGCTCGGGTGCGCTTACAGAAAAACCAGGGAGAAAGCCCACGACTTCAGTCGTGGCAGTAGTCACAACTCCCCTTTCGTGCTCGGCGTGTCGCTTCGGCGCTCGTCGATCCGTGTCGCGTCGTCAAGTGCTCTGGCGAGCGCTTTGAACAGCGCCTCGATCTCGTGGTGGGCGTTCTCGCCGTCGACGCTCGCGTGTAACGTCACCTCGGCGTTCAGCGCCAGCGACTCGGCGAAGTGCCGCGCCATGTCGCTCGTTAACTCGCCGACGGTCGGCTGGGAGAACTTGCCCTCGAAGTAAAACCGGGGACGCCCCGACACGTCGACGACGATTTCGGCGACGGCCTCGTCCAGCGGCACCGCTCGGTCGGCGTAGCGGACGATCCCGCGCTTGTCGCCGAGCGCCTCCTCGATCGCCGTCCCGAGCGTGATTGCCACGTCCTCGACGGTGTGGTGGTCGTCGATGTCGAAATCGCCGTCACAACGCACGGTGAGATCGAAGAGACCGTGCTTCGCGAACGCTTCGAGCATGTGGTCGAAAAAGCCGACGCCGGTCCCGACAGTGGCGTCTCCGTCGCCGTCGAGATCGATCGTCACCTCGATGTCCGTTTCGCCCGTCGTGCGGGTTCGGGCCGCGGTTCGATCGGTCATACCCGTAGATATATCCGACGGTACATGTAGGTGCTGCCATCGTCTGCCGCGTTTCGGGGCCCTCCGGCCGGGGCGTCCGTCCCGATGGCTTCACTCGTTCGGACCGCTTTTCGCGTCCGACGTTTCTCACTCAGAATATCCTTCTCGGAGGAACGAGCCCTCCGTCTCGTAGATGGAGACGAGTTCGGAGATGAACTCCTCGTACGATTCGTCCTCTTCGAGGTGACCGTCCAGTCGCGCCTTGAGTTCGTCGCTGATTTCGATCGTCTGAGTCATGGTGGATCGTAGGGATTCCCCCTAATTCCACTCAACGGATTCGACGACAAGACCCTATCGGCCGTCCTCATACCGTGGTGGTGTCGGTGCGCCATTCACCCACAGAAGAAACTGGCTTATTCCGTGCGGACGACTTCCCGACGATGGCACGCTATTTCGAGGATCTCGATGTCGGCTCGGTGTACGAACCGAACGAGGATTACGAGGTCACGAGAGAGGAAGTCCTGGAGTTCGCAGAACGGTACGATCCTCAGCCGTTTCACCTCGATGAGGAGGCCGCCGCGGAGTCGTTATTCGGCTCGCTCGCGGCATCGGGGTGGCACACCGCCTCGATGTGCATGCGATTGCTCGTCGAGGGCTTTCTGGACAAGGCCTCGATGGGGGCGCGTGGGATCGACGAACTCCGGTGGAAACGCCCCGTTCATCCAGGCGATACGCTCCGAATCAAAATCGAAATCGTGGATAAACGCGTCTCGGAGAGCCACCCCGGGATAGGACACGTCCGGTCCAAACTCACCGGATACAATCAGGAAGACGAGATAGTAATCGAGTGGACGGCGCTCGGGATGACACGTCGAAAAAACGCCGAGTAG
>CAZLHT010000223.1:0-1690 GCA_964559185.1 uncultured Natronomonas sp. | reverse complement strand
TCGTGGATCAACAGGTCTGCCCCCTCGGCGACCGACGCGGTTCGGTCCGCAGGCCGCGTGTCACCGGTGTATACGAACGTTCGCCCCGGACGAGACTCACCGACGACCTGTTCGGATTGTACGACCGTACCGTCCTCGAGTTCGACGGAGTTGCCGGCGTGGAGTCGCTGGAACTTCGGTCCGACCGGGACGCCGATTTCCTCCGCGCGTTCGCGATCGAATCGCCCCTTGCGTTCGTCCTCGACGAGCGCAAATCCGATCGATCGGGTGTCGTGGTCTGTCTCGAAACACCGAATCTCGTACTCGGGTCGATCCAGCGCGACGTCCCCGTCCCCGACTTCGTTGAGCCGGACCCGGAAGGAGGGACGAGCGGCGGCGGCTTCGAGGAGCGATCGAATGTTATCCCCGGTTCCCCGGGGCGCATGGATCGCGAGCGGTGCCTCCCGTTCGTTGAAATCCATCGTCTGAATCAATCCCGGGAGACCGAGCGTGTGATCGCCGTGTAGGTGCGTGACGAAGACATGCGAGACGGCGAACCCGGTTCCGAAGCGCATCATCTGCCGTTGGGTCCCCTCGCCGCAATCGAACAACAGGCTATCGCCCTCCCGGCGACAGAAGATCGCACTCGTATTCCGCCGGGTCGTCGGTACGGCCCCGCTCGTCCCCAGAAACGTCACGCGAAGCGACATACACTCACTCAACGGCGACACGGATAAACCGACTTCGGTGTGGGCCGGGAGGACGGATGAACGAGTCGTTCGCGTCGGCCGATCGCCCGAATACAGGCGGTTTCGACGGGCTTATAGCCCTACCAACGCAAGGCTGTGGGGAATGAGCAGCCCCGAACTCGATGTCGTGGAGTTCCTGTTGACCGCGGCGATTTACACCGAGAACCGCGATCTCGACGAGCGCGATCTTCCGCCCCAGTACCGTCGCGTCTTCTGGGAGGAGGGGACGGTCGAACGGCCGCTGACGACGACGACGAACACCGCGGCCGCCGCGACCGGCGTGGAGCGGCCCTGGGAGGCGATCTCAGGGTTGATGTTCACAGATCGAGACGACTTCTCCGGGAAGATCGAATTCACCGACCGCGGGATGGCTGAATCGTGGTTCCTCGAGCGAATCTCCGACGGGACGCTCCGGGACAATCCTGCGCTCGCGTACGCGTACGGCGACGACGTCGACGAGACCGTCGACTACGAAACCGCACGGGAAAAGAACCGGCCGATTCACGCCGATCGCGTCTGGATCGACTCGCTGTTGGAGGAAATGTTCGACGAGGACGAAGAGGACATGCTCGATCTCGTCGAGATTCGAGCGCCGGAGGAGATCGAGATCACGCTCGAGGATCTCGTGTTGACCGCGGATCAGGAAAACGAGATTCACAAGGTCGTCAAGGCGATCGAACATCGCGATTACCTCGCGGAGATCGGACTCAGAGAGATCGGCAAACTTCTGTTCGTCGGCCCGCCGGGAACGGGCAAGACCTCCGTCGCGCGTGCACTCGCGCAAGATCTCGATCTGCCTTTTGTCGAGGTCAAACTCTCGATGATCACGAGCCAGTACCTCGGCGAGACCGCGAAAAACGTGGATAAGACGTTCGAGATCGCAAAGCGGCTTTCGCCCTGTATCCTTTTCATGGACGAGTTCGACTTCGTCGCCAAGACGCGCGCCTCCGACGAACACGCCG
>CAZLHT010000222.1:0-3427 GCA_964559185.1 uncultured Natronomonas sp. | reverse complement strand
CGAGGAGCCATACGTCGTCGGTGATCTCGCGCGCCATACGCGCCGTTTCTCGGCCACCCCTCTTGGTCGTGACGCGTCGACCCTCCGAGTGCAGTCGGATCGCATCCGATCCCTATCGAAGTCGCTTTGAGACGTAGGGACCGTCCTGATAGTAGCCGAGTTTGTTCCGGTAGTACTCGCGCGCACCGATCCCGGAGATGACGGATAGTTTGCCGTAGCCTGCCTCTCGGGACATCTCCTCGGTCTCCTCGAGCAGCCGTCGACCATACCCGCGGTGCTGGTGGTCCGCGTCCGTCCCCGCCTCGTCGCCGACGCCGACTTCGCTACCGTAGACGTGCAGTTCGCGGACCAACGCCGCGTCTTCGAGTTCCCGTCGAACCGGCCCACCGCTGGATGAGTCCCATGAGGATCTCCCGGCGGTGCCCGGCGCACCGTCCGGGAACCGCAGCCGACAGAACCCGACCAGTAGATCTTTTTCGAAATCCTCGAAGGAGATGAAATGTTCGGTCCCGCCGGCAACTTCGTAGGTGAGTACGTCGAGCTCGACCGAGTCGGGCGATTCGTCGTTCATTCCGACCTCGCGACAGCGGATGCACTCGCAGGTCCAGTCGTGCTCGTCCATCCGTTTCCGGGCGAGCTGTCGCAGGTTTGACTTCCAGACTCCGGCGTCGATGAAGTCCGCCGGGATGTCCCGCTGAACGCGCTGGAGACGGGTGTACCGGGGGATCATCGATTTTATCTCTGCGACGAGATCCGCGGCCTCCTCGTTGGTGAGCGGTTCGTACTCCCCCTGCCGCCACATGTCGTAGGTGACGGTGTCGCGAACGACGAGCGTCGGGTAGATCTTGAGGTAATCCGGCCGCCAATCGGTGGATTCGAAGAGTTCCCGGAAGTCTTGCAGACACATCTCCTTCGACATGCCCGGCTGACCGGGCATCATGTGGAAGCCGACCTTGAACGCGGCGTCCCGAAGCCGGCGATTTGCATCGATCGAGGCCTGCACGCCGTGCCCGCGGTGCATCTCGCGGTTGATCCGTTCGTAGGTCGTCTGGACCCCGACTTCGACTTTCGTACCACCCAGGGCGAGCATCCGATCGATCTGTTCGGGATCGCACCAGTCGGGTTTCGTTTCGAACGTCGTTCCGATATTCCTGATGTCGGCGGTCTCGTTTTCGGCGATGACGTCCTCGAGATACCGGAACTTTGTCGCCTCGGAAGCCGGTTCGAACGAGTCTGTCTGGTTCGGCTCCGGCGTCGAATCGAGGTCGTATTCGTTCATCGCCTCGAGCGCCCGCTTGACGAACCACTCTTGATAGTCGTGGCTTCGGGCAGTCATCGTCCCGCCCATGAGGATGAGTTCCACCTTGTCGACGGGGTGGCCGATTTCGCGAAGCTGATGGAGCCGGAGCGTCACTTGCCCGTAGGGATCGTAATCGTTCTGCACGCCGCGGGCGGCGGCCGGTTCGTGGCCGGTGTAGCTCTGAGAGGAGGAAAACTCCGAGGCCGGGCCGCCCGGACAGTATAGACATTTGCCGTGCGGACACATGTGCGGCGAGGTCATGATCGCCACCGGGGAGACGCCGGAGGCCGTCCGAACCGGCTTTCGTCGCAGCACCGATTCGAGCTCCTCACGGCGCTCCTCGGGCGCGTGATCGAGCAATTCGGTGTTCTTCGGTACCTTCGGCGAGGAGTGCTCCCGGCAGGCGTCCATCTTGGCCCGCTCGACGTCATCGCGCCCGACGTCGCCCGCGAGGATTGATTCGACGAGCGACTCGCAGACGCGTTCGAACGCCTCGGATTCGGCCGGGTCGACGTCGGTACTCATTCGTTATCGGCACAACGGGACGCGCCGGGAAATGGATAGCGGTCTCTCGCGGCGCTCAGACCGATGGCGTCGCGATTCCTTCCACGACGGCCTCGACGACCGCGTCGATGACCGCCTCGCGCTCGCCCGCGAGGAATTCGAGTTTCGGTTGGCGGGCACCGGGATCGGAGACCCCGGCGTGCGGAACCGCCGACGAGACGGTGGCGGCGATCGAATCGAGATCGAGACGGGCGTCGGATCGAATGTGAAGTTCGTCCGTTCCGAGACCGATCACGACGGTTGAATTCAGCCGACGCGCGAGTTCGTCGAGCAACAATCGCGTCGGCGGAAAGTCGTATGTGTGCGTGTACGCCTCGGTGTCGAGCACGGTGACCGTCGTCCCGTCGACCGTCCGCTCTTCCAGATTTGGCCGGGTAGTGTCGAGTTCGGCCTCGAGCTTCGTGACGAATTGATCGGAGACCTGTTCTGCTAGCCCGGTCCGTTTCTCGAACAGTAGATCGACGATGAGCTGGCGTTTGTCCTCGTAGGATTGATAGAACGCCTCCAGCGCGATCGCCTCTCGGAGCCGTTTCGCCGCCTCCTCATCGATTTCGGCCTCGACTGCGAGGGCGGCGTACGCCTCGGGGGTGTCACGCCAGTAGCTGACAGCGGGCAAGTGTGCGACGTCCGCTCGCACGTCGTCGTTGACGGTCGCGGCGACCGTCGCGGCGACCGTCGCGGCCGTACGATCTTCGACGGTGACGAGCGAGTCGATTTCGTCCGCGATCGATGCGTCGGCCGCCCGTCCGTCCAGGACGACGCGGGGGGCGTCGTATATGTCCAGTAGCTCGAGGCCGTCGAGCGAAGCCGCCGTCGATCCGGCGGCGATGAAGACGAAAAGCGGGAGTTTCTCGTCATGGCGGTTGCGATCGCCGAGCATCCGAGTCACGTCCTTCGTCGCGTCGTTCATGTCGTAGACGCCGTCCTCGAGCGGCCGGCGGTCGAAATAGTGATACACCGCGTCTGCGGCGGCGTGTTCGGCCTCGACAAAGGGAAGGACGGCACGCTCGATCGCGGCGCCGGCGACGTAGCCGTCCGCGGTCGCGTCGTGGCGAACGACGATCGGCCGGGATTCGATGACGGCTCGCCTGATCGTCGTCGCGACATCGGCGATGTCGTCGAGGACGGCATCGATAGCCGAGTCGTCGGCGAGCGTGTCGACGCGCTCGGGAGAGGCTCGATCGTCGATCGCTTCGTTCATCCGGGTTTCGACGGCCTCGAGCGCCTCGCCCTTGAGGGTGACGAGTGAATCGGTCTCGACCTGTATCTCGTCACGCCGGACCCGAACCTCGCCGTCCAGTCGAACGACGTCGTCGGCCTCGATATCCGGGTACGCCCTGACCCCGGCCTCGACGAACGCCGCGCTGTCAACGATTCCGGTCTCGTCGCGGAGTTCGAACACCGTCGGTCCGGACGTCTGTCGGACCGAGGCGACCGTCCCCTCCAGCCGGATCGTCTCGCCGACGTGATCGCCGAGCGACTCGACCGCGACGCGGTCGGTATCCGTCTCTACGGAGTCCGAATTCTCGGATGTCGGGACATCGTCGGGCGATGGGCCGTCGG
>CAZLHT010000221.1:0-3440 GCA_964559185.1 uncultured Natronomonas sp. | reverse complement strand
CGAGATCCCCGACGACGCCGAACTCGATGCGAAGTTCGCCGCCAGGGTCTGTCCGGTCGACGCGATCGAGATCTACGACGACGGCGGCGAGCGGATCGTCTGATGCGAACTGTTGTGGTCTCTCATCGGTGATCGCCGCACCGCTCCGGCCACCGATAACACGGTACAACGATCCGTATGAGAGCCGATACCTCCCGACCTCGCTGCGAGAGACCGGGACGGTTGCGGTCAGTAGGAACCGCCCGGGCCGTCGTCGCCTCCACCTCCGTCTCCGTTCTCGTCTTCCGTGCCGTCTCGGACCGGGGTACCGTCCGCAAGGAGGACCCACCAGACGTCGTTGACCCCCTGCCCCGCCGTATCGCCCGGGTCCTCGTCGCTGTCGAAGTAATACAGCGGCCACCCGTTCGCCGCCACCTGCATCGTCCCGTCGTCGCGCTCGAACGTGGTCAACTCGGCCGTGACGTCCATACCGGCGGCGGGCGCGTCCTCGATGGTGAGTGGCGGCCAGGACTCGGCACAGCCGTCGTAACAGGTGCTCTCTGAGCCACCCTGGGTATCGCTATCGAAGTTGTACAGCGTCATCCCGTCCGGCCCGACGAGGATATCGCCGAACTCCGAATGGGACCGAACCTGGACGGTGGCGTCGTCCGATTCACCGTTGTTCTCCGTCCCGCCGTTGTCCCGCATCGGGGTTCCAGCGGTATCGAGAACCCACCAGACGTCGTTGACCCCCTGCCCCGCCGTATCGCCCGGGTCCTCGTCGCTGTCGAAGTAATACAGCGGCCACCCGTTCGCCGCCACCTGCATCGTCCCGTCGTCGCGCTCGAACGTGGTCAACTCGGCCGTGACGTCCATACCGGCGGCGGGCGCGTCCTCGATGGTGAGTGGCGGCCAGGACTCGGCACAGCCGTCGTAACAGGTGCTCTCTGAGCCACCCTGGGTATCGCTATCGAAGTTGTACAGCGTCATCCCGTCCGGCCCGACGAGGATATCGCCGAACTCCGAATGGGACCGAACCTGGACGGTGGCGTCGTCCGATTCACCGCCGTCGTCTGCCCCGGAATCGTCGGTTTCCGCCATCGGCTCGTCTTCCCCGCTCAAACAGCCGGCTACCGTGCTCGCTCCGACCGCAGCTAACACCGCACGTCGTTTGAACTCCATGGATCGATCAACGTCGATCCCGAAGATGAACGTTTTCCGAACTTACTCCAAAATTGCTCCAAAGTCTTTCTCTCGGCCGAGATTGCCGAATCATCGGGAGTATCGTAGCTAACCGGATATTTGTGATCGCGTACGTCAGCGGTGATTCTCGATGCTTCACCGAGAAATTATGAGTCGCTACGATAAGCCCTATCAGTACCAGGTGATCCGGAACAGGACCACGAGCGCGACGGTCTCCAATCCACAGAGGAGCATCGTTCCGATCTGTATGTCCACGCCCGTATTGAGGAACCAGCCGACGAACGTCGGGTGAAACCCATAGAAGTACAACCAGATCGCGTTCTCCACGATCAAAAACAGAGCGAACACGAGCAGTCCGAGCGTGTGATCGGCTCCGTGTTGCCGGTAGTTCCGAAGCCAGACCGAACCGAGCACGGCTAAGAGTACCAAGTTTAGCACCGCAGCCGCCAACGCAACGTTAAGCCAGACGCTCATCGACCTTCATTCGGTGTGTCGGGGTTATTTGTTTTATCCAAATTTGATCCATATTCAGTCACCGTCCGTATCGACCGTCGCCAGAACCGCCTCGACCGTCTCCCAGTTCGACTCGACCTGATCGGTGAAAAGGTATACAGCCGCATAATCGTTGTCCGTCCGTTCGAGGACGTTGTTGTCCATGAGAATATCGAGATGGTGCCGAACGGTCGTGTAATCGAGATCCAGTTCGGTCGCGAGCTGGTTCGCGTTCCGCGGACGCTCCTCCAACGCTTTGAGGATTCGAACCCGCGTCGGACCCCCCCTAGAGCTGGCCAGAACGTACCACAAAACGTCTTCCATCGAATCGTTCTATACGGAGAGACGTGTTAAATTCGATTGCTACCGGGGACGGGACGGAACCGGAAAGATGGGCGGGAACCGTCTCGTCGGCGTAACGATTATCAGTTCTCGAGGGTACGGATCATGTAAGGGTGGCACACGATGTCCGGACGAAAGAACTCCCGGAACAGCCGACTCTGCGAGTGGGCGTCGCTGATCGGCGATAGTCTCCCCGAGGAGTACGAGCCCTGCGCTCCCGGTTCCGACCGGCGGTGAGGGCGCGCCGGCCGTTCAGCTGATCTTTTCGTACTGTTCGGAGAGCTTTTCGGCCGCGGCGTCCATCAGCTCGGATTCGTAGTCTACGAGTTCCCACTCTACGACCTCCTCGACGCCGTCAGAGCCGAGCTTGACGGGGACGCCGAAGGCGGTGTTCTCGTGGCCGTATTCGCCGTCGAGCACGATCGATCCCGGGAGCACCTCGCCGGTGTCGCGGATGACCGCCTCGACCATGTGTGCGACCCCGGTCGCCGGCCCCCATTGGGTCGCACCCTTCCGGGAGATGACGTCCATCGCCGATTCCTGGAGATCGCCGAGAATTTCTTCTTTCTCGTCGTCGAAAACGGGATCAGTGCCGTCGACGCGGACCTTCGAGAAGACGGGTACTTGCGCGTCGCCGTGCTCGCCGAGTATCGTCGCGTCGACGTTCTTCACCGGTACACCGAATCGCTTCGAGAGGACGTACCGAAAGCGCGCGGAGTCGAGGCGGCCACCGAATCCGATGACGGCGTGGCGGTCGCGGTCGCCCGTCTCGTAGAGATGTCGATTCAGCAGATCGACGGGGTTCGAGGTCGTGATCGAGACGTACTCGTCGTTGTACTCGTCGATCGAGGAGCCGATGTCCTCCATGATCGGTGCGTTGTCGCCGGCGAGATCGATCCGGGTTTGACCCTCCTTGCGTGGGATCCCGGCCGTGATGACGACGACCTCCGAACCTGCGGTGTCCTCGTACTCGCCCTGGACGACCGTAGTGTTCGAATCGTAGGCAATCCCGTGGTTCGTATCGGCCGCCTGTCCGATCGTCGTCTCCCGCTGGTCGGGGATGTCCACGAAAACCAACTCATCGACGATGTTGCGCAACGCGAGATTGTATCCCGCGGCGGCACCGACGGTGCCCGCGGCGCCGATGATGCTAACCTTGCTCATAGTCGTTCCAATAGGAGCGTGCGAGTCGATTAACTCTTGTTGTTTTCGAACCCACCGACGATCGTTGAAAACAGGCTTTATCGGGTCCACCGTCCGGAAATTAACGTTTCGTCGAAATCGATGACGTCAGGCAGCGAATCCAAAGACGGTCGAACGATCGACCGGAACCGACAGGATTTCACCCCGTCGAACCTTGCAGTTGAATAATGACCGACGACATCGTCGTCCGCGGTGCCTCCGAGCACAACCTGAAGGACATC
>CAZLHT010000220.1:0-3454 GCA_964559185.1 uncultured Natronomonas sp. | reverse complement strand
GAAGCCGACGGCGTCGACATCGTAGATCTCTCGGTTGGCGCACCTGATTTTCCGACCCCCGAGAACGTCGTCGAAGCCGGGAAGGCCGCTCTCGATGCCGGTCACACCGGTTATACGCCCTCCAACGGTATCCCAGAACTAAAGCGAGCTATCGTTGACAAACTCGCCGCCGCTGATCTCGAGTACGGAACGGACGAGATCATCGTCACGCCCGGTGCGAAACAGGCGCTCTACGAGACCTTTCAGTCGCTTATCGAGGAGAACGACGAAGTCGTCCTCCTCGACCCCGCGTGGGTCAGCTACGAGGCGATGGCAAAATTGGCCGGCGGAAGCCTCACCCGCGTCGATCTCTCCGAATCCAACTTCCAGCTCGAACTGGCGCTCGACGACCTCGCGGAGGCGGTCTCCGACGACACCGAACTGCTCGTCGTCAACTCCCCCTCGAACCCATCGGGAGCCGTCTTCACCGACGCGGCACTGGAGGGTGTTCGGGATCTGGCCGTCGACCACGACGTGACGGTCGTCGCCGACGAAATCTACGAAGCCATCACCTATGACGTCGAACCGACGTCGCTCGGTTCCCTCGATGGAATGAGGGATCGGACGGTCACGATCAACGGCTTCTCGAAGGCCTACTCGATGACCGGCTGGCGGCTGGGATACCTCGCCGCACCGAAACGACTCGTCGAGCAGGCCGGGAAACTTCACTCGCACTCGGTCTCCTGTGCGACGAATTTCGTCCAGCACGCCGGCGTCGAGGCGCTCGAGAACACCGACGACGCCGTTGCCGAGATGCGCGACGCCTTCGAGAACCGACGCGACATGCTCGTCGATCTGTTCGCCGAACGTGGCAAGGACGTACCGATCCCCGACGGTGCCTTTTACGTGATGCTGCCGGTCGACGGCGACGACCAGACCTGGTGTGAGGACGCCATCGAAGACGCCCACGTGGCGACGGTTCCGGGTGGCGCATTCGGAACCCCGGGGTACGCGCGACTCTCCTACGCTGCGAGCGAAGAACGGCTCCGCGAGGGCGTCGAACGGCTCGCTGACGCGGGTTATCTCTAGAGTGAAGTCGCCGGCTATTCCCGAGAGATGTACGGCAGGCTTCGCGGTGCGGGTAGTGCCCCACGAAAAATTCTACAGCGATCGCTTACTCTTCGAGCGCGTCAGCGACCCGCTCGAGCTCCCTGCGGATGTCATGGAGTTCGTCCCGGACCTTGCGGACTTCCCGGACTACCTCCTCGTTTCCGCCCTCCGTCTCGTCGGGCCCGCCACCCATACCCGGTGGGCCGCCACCCATGCCACCACCCATACCGCCGGGACCGCCGCCCATCATGCCGCCCATCATCTGCGCGAACGGGCTGCCGCCCATGCCCCCCGGGCCACCGCCGCCACCGCCGCCCATCATCTCCTGCATCTTTTCCTCGCGGTTCATTCCCTCGCCGTCCTCGCCTTCGCCCTCTTCGGTGCGCTGTTGTCTGATCTCTTCGACTCGCTCGCGGAACGATTTCTCGTCTCCGTCTTCTTCCGTCTCCGCTTTCTCTTCGTTCGTCGTATCCGCCTTCTCTTCATCCGTCATGTACCTCCCTTTCGGCTCCCCACAAAAAAGTCCACAGGTTCTTCGGCTCCACCGATCAGCCGAACGACCCGAGACTCGACTGCAGTTCCCGCGACGCGCTCCCCGATCGGACTTCGTACCCGACGAGCGACCGCATGTCGACGGCGAAGGGCTCGCCCCGACGCTCGACGACTAGCACGCGACCCTTCGTCCCGAAGACCGTTCCCGATGCGATTGTCTCCGGGATCGGTGCCGAATCCAGATTGAGGCCGTACTCGAACTCGTGGGTCCGCCCGACGTCGAACCGTTCCAGTAGTCGTTTCCAGGAGGCGACGTCGACGTCTTGCCCGATTCCCTCGATCTTCGCCGAGACGCGAACAGAATCGGGGATCGGCGTCGTGCGAGCGATCTCGGTCTCGATCTCTCTCGCGATTCGGCCGTTCTCGACGCGGCGGACGATCGCGCCTCGATCGGCCCCCTGTTCGCGGAGTCGGACGGTCGGATCGTCCCGTCTCGTCACGCCGACTTTGAACGACGCCGGTGCGAACGCCGCGAGGTAGATCGCGTGTTCTTGGTGACAATCCATCTCAGCTTTGAGACACGTCCCGGTACACCGAGCGCAGATCCACGTCGAGTCGTGATGCTCGCAGTACGGAGCAGTTCGACGTTCGCAGGGGATGTGCTCGATCCCGTCGATGGTCCCGGCGCATCGCCGCTCGACGAGTGCGTGGGCGATTTGGCTCCCCGGCGAAAGCGAGGTCCGTTCGACGACGCCGTCCCGAGAGAACAAAAGCTCCGCCGCCTCTTCGGGCTCGCCGCTCGTCTCGTATCCGACGATTTGCACGCGTTCCCGTAGTGGATGGGTCGATTTAGCGGTTTCCCCTCGCGAACGAATCTTCGTGAACCACCTCGGGGTCACGTGGTTCGAAACGCGGAGCGTCTCGTCATCACGGTAGAGCTCCGCTCTTCCGACCGACCCCGAGGCACTCGGCCTGCTCCGCCTGTAGATCTCGACGATATGGCGGCGAATCGGCGCAAACGGTTTTGTAATCGACCTCGAAGGGGGGAGTATGCTTGAGACGGCGTTGAAAGTAACCGTCGGCGACGGCGTCGAATTCTCGTTTTCGGTGGTCAACGCCGGCGATACGCCCGTCGAATTCACGTTTCGAGACGCCTGTCGGGCTGATTTCGCGGTTTACACCGACGATCGGGAGATCTGGCGTTACAGCGACGAGAAGTCGTTCGCACAAACGCTCTCGACGGCCGAGTTCCAGCCCGGCGAAACGGCGACGTTCGACGCGAGGTGGCCCGATCCGAGGCCGGGGGAGTACACCGGTGAGGCGACACTTCGCGTCGCAGAGCGTCCCGTGACCGCGCTGACGCCCTTTTCTGTGTAGACCAGACCATATCAGTACCGACCGATCGTAACGCCCCTAACGGACGGCGACAAAAAGGGGGTATGCAAGACGAATGCGAAGTGGTCGTCCTTCGTCTCGGACACCGCCCCGGTCGGGATAACCGGATGACGACCCACGTCGGGCTGACGGCGCGCGCGCTCGGTGCGGATCGGATCATACTCTCCGGAAACGCTTCGGACCCGAAAGCGACGATAGAGGACATTTCAGAGCGCTTCGGGAGCCCCTTCGAGGTCGAGATAACCGAAAATCACAGGCAGGTACTCCGGGAATGGCCGGGAATCATCGTCCACCTGACGATGTACGGTTTACCCGTTCAGGACGTCGAAGCGTCAATCAGGGATGAGCACGTGTCCCACCCGATGTTGATCGTCGTCGGCGCGGAGAAGGTACCTTTCGACGTTTACGAGCGCGCCGATTACAACGTCGGCGTCACGAACCAGCCGCATTCGGAGGTGGCTGGCCTCGCCGTCCTTCT
>CAZLHT010000219.1:0-3464 GCA_964559185.1 uncultured Natronomonas sp. | reverse complement strand
AGGTCCCGTATATGGAGAAGGGCCAGATGGTCGTCTACTCGCCCGACAACTCCGAGCCGGTCGAACTGATTGGGATCTCGACGTGTTTGACCCGCCACGGGCGGGATTGAAGGGGATCGGCCCCCATCACTATTTACTGACCAGGGAGCTACACGGTACCATGAAAAACGACGCGCTCGAGGAAGAACTCACCAGCGTATGCAGAACGGGGGTCGGCGACGAACTACGAAGTGTAACGTTCTTCACCGAGGACGCGGTCGAACAGTTCTACCTCCGTTCCGATCTCGATCGTACGGCCGATCTCACGGGTTTCGCTGAACTGGAACGGGCCGGATTTCGATCTGACGAACTGTACCGAAACTCCCAGCTCGGGGAGTATCGGGCGACGGTTCGAATGTTCGACCGAGGCTATTTGACGCGAGTCATCGAAGACCGATCCGGCGTGTGGATCACGACCGACTCGATGTCGATGGAGCGGTTCGAAGAGCTCTCGGGTTCCGTCAAATCCGTTCTCGAAGCGCACGCCGACGACATTGAGACCGCCTGAGTGGCGGCGAAATGTTCGGTCGACGGAATCAGAAGATGTCCGCCTGTCTGTACACCGATATCCCCTCGCCGGTGATCTCGTAGGGTTTCGTCTCCCTGGAGTGGTTCGCGTTTCGGATCTTCTGTATCTCGACGGCGAGGCGCGTCTCTCGTAACTCCGTGCGAACGTACTGGAGGACGAACACGGCGTCCGTTAGATATTCGATGATGCCGTGTTTCGACGTGTAGGCGTCGCGATCGCTCGCCTCGCTCGTCACCATCGTCGTGACGCCGGCGTCTTCGAGCGACTTCGTGAAATCGAACACGTCGGTCCGTCGTTTCGCCTGATCGTTGTACATCATCTCGAGCAACGAAACCGAATCGAGGACGAGTCGATCCGCCTCGAACGTCTCGATGAGGCGGGGTAACTCGCTCCGAATCGACGTGAGGCTGTTGGCCATCTCGATCGGATCGAGATCGACGATCGCCAACCGATCGTCGTCGAGGTACTCGTCGAAGGGCCACCCTTTCTCGATCGCCGCCCGTCGGATCGCTGTTTCGTCCTCCTCGAGCGTGATGTAGACCCCGCGTTCGCCGTTTTGGACGCCGTGGTGAAGAAACTGCAAGCCGAAGGTCGTCTTCCCGGTTCCTGCCGCCCCCATAACGGCCATGAGGGATCGCTCGGGAACGCCTCCCTGTATCATCTCATCGAGTCCCCGAATACCGATATCGAGGCGTGGAATGTCCGAGTCGAACTCTTCGTCGAAGTCGCCGCCTCCGTCCCCGCCACTACCGGCGGCGAACGCGCTCTCGAAATCGTCCATCGAGGGCTCGCCGGTGACCGAGCCCTCCTCGAAGGGGATATCGTCCGTCGATCGTCCGTCACCGCCGCGTTCGAACCAGTCGTCGTCGTTCACGGTGACCCCTCGATCGGCTGGCACATGTTCGGCCTTGAACCGCGGAACCCTTAATAGTGCGCTGACGTTCGAAATTTGAATCGGTCGCGAGCGGTTCGGGGGGCTTTTGTCGTCGGCTGTCGAATGCGGATCCGATGCACCTCGGCGTCGTCGCAAAGCAAGACACCCCCCGCGCCGTCGAACTCGCGGATCGGATCCGACGACGTATCGACGCGACGGTGTCCGTGGACGAGTTGACGGCAACCCAACTCGACATAGCGGGAACGCCGGTCGAGGAACTGTCCGCGTGCGATCTTGTCGTCTCGATCGGCGGGGACGGGACGTTTCTCTTTACCGCACGGGAGGTCTCCCCGACGCCGATCATGGGCGTCAACCTGGGTGAGGTCGGCTTTCTGAACGCCGTTTCGCCCGATGAATGCGTCGAGGCCGTCCGAACGGTCACGGAGGGGATCCGGACGGGCGACGTCGAGTTTCAAGAACTCCCCCAGATACGGGCGACGGGCGACGGCTGGACGCTTCCGCCGGCCGTCAACGAAATCGCGATCCTCGGCGCACAGCGCGGCCGAAACAACGGCGTCGGTATCGAGACGTACGTCGACGGCAACCGCTATTCGGCGGGACACGCCGACGGGGTGTTGGTCTCGACGCCCGCCGGTTCGAGCGCGTACAACCTCAGCGAGGGCGGTCCGCTTGTCCACCCCGACGCGTCGGCGTTCGTGATCACGGAGATGTGTGCCGAGGGGTCGATGCCGTCTTTGGCCGTTCCGATCGGGGCCGAGTTGACGGTCGAACTCGAGGACGCGGCTCGCGCGTTCGTCGTCGTCGACGGTCGAACGCGCGAACGCGTCCATCCGCCGACGAGCGTCACGCTCGAGCCGGCGACTGAACCAGTTCGGGTCGCCGGTCCGCCGCTCGGCTTCTTCGCGGCCCTCGAGAAACTCGAGTGAAGGAACCGCTGACGGCAAGCGTTCGCGGAAGTCTGCCCCTTCCGAAAACCATAACGGCGGTCCGACCCCTGTAACGAACCAATGAGCCAGCAGTTGCCGGACGTACAGGCGTCGAGCCCGGACGTCAGCGTCGGACTCAACCGCGTCGGGGTGACGGGCGTCGAAAAGCTCCTCAAACTACACCGAGAGGGACAGCGTCCGATCGTCCTGATGGCCGATTTTGAGGTATTCGTCGATCTGCCGGCATGGCGGAAAGGGGCGGACATGAGCCGGAACATGGAGGTCGTCGACGAGATGCTCGAGGAGGCGGTCTCCGAGCCCGCCCTTCGCGTCGAGGACGTCTGCGGCGATGTCGCCGAGCGGCTCCTTGAGAAACACGAGTACACGACGAGAGCGGAGGTCCGCATGGAGGCCGAGTACGTGATCCGCGAGCGGACGCCGGCGACCGACCGGCCGACGCAGGCGACCGCCGACATCATCGCGTCGGCGACCGCCCGCGAGGACGGAACGACGAGAGAGGAAATCGGCGCACACGTCGTCGGAATGACGGTCTGTCCCTGCTCGCAGGGAATGAGCGAATCGCGCGCGCGAGACGTGCTCGAGGGACTCGACGTCGACCGCGAGACGATCGACGAGTTCCTCGCGGAGGTCCCCCAGCCGGGACACTCTCAACGGGGACACGCGACGCTGACCGTCGAGACGGCCGGCGATCCACACGTTGACCTCCACGAACTCATCGACGTGGCCCGCGATTCGATGAGCGCGCGGATCTACAACCTCGCGAAGCGGCCGGACGAGGATCACATGACGTTCGAGAGCCACAGCGACGCGAAGTTCGTCGAAGACTGCGTGCGCGCGATGGCCGAGGGGGTCGTCGACACCTACCCCGACCTCCCGGACGACGCGGTGGTCCGGATGGAGCAATCGAACGACGAGTCGATCCATCAGCATAACGCCCACGCCGAGCGCGTCGCCGAGTTCGGGCGGTTGAAAGACGAAGTCAACGGCGGGCGGTAACGGACGAGTCGTTTCCGGCCTATAGCCGCCGGATCGATCAGGGGTGCGGTCCGTCGCC
>CAZLHT010000218.1:0-3477 GCA_964559185.1 uncultured Natronomonas sp. | reverse complement strand
TCCAGACGCTGCCCGTCGCCGGCGTCGTCATCGTCACGACGCCCCAGCAGATGGCCGTCGACGACGCCCGTAAAGGGCTCCGACTCTTCGAGAAACACCACACGCCCGTGCTGGGCATCGTAGAGAACATGAGCCTGTATCGCTGTCCGAACTGCGACGACGTACACGACCCGTTCGGTCGCGGCGGCGCCGAGGTAATCGCCGATTCCTATGACGTTGACCTCCTCGGGCAAATCCCGATCCACGAAGACTTCGGGGCGGACGGCACTGCCGATCCCGCAGTCAAACTCGAAGACAGCTCGGTCAGGGAAACGATGCTGGATCTCGTCGACGACATCGCCGATTCAGTCGGCGAAGTCAACCGCCGAAAGGTCGCTGACATGCTCGATCTCGGCGGTCGCGAGGAGGACAAAAGTCCCGTCGACGGTCGGACGCAGGGCGGCACCGGTCCGAAGCTGTAATCCGGTCGTCGATCCTCGCAATTCGATCGCGGCTTCGTTACCGTTCTGCGGCCGTGATCAGCGTTTCGGCTGTCGCTTCCGGCATCGAAAGAAATGGCGAGTGACTCGCCTCTAGGGAAAGTTCCAGATCACAACCCCGTTCGTCGATCATATGCCGCTGTTGTTCGAGCGTGATCGCTCTGTCGTCCTCACACCGGATGAAGACGCGGCGAACGTGTCCGAATCGCGCGTCGGATATCGAGACGGGTGTCGAGAGCGGTTCTAGCGGTTCCGGTTGGACCAGAGCGCGACAGAGAGCCACGTTTTCGACCGAACAATCGGCGTAAAACAGCGATTCAAGTCGATCACCGTCGACGACTCCAACGCCGCGTTCTTCGTCGACGGTGAAGCTACGGGAAATCAGTGATTCCTCGACGCGTTGATCGACCATGGACTCGCCGTCCGCCGGAAGGTACGCAGTGAGATAGACGAGTGATTCGATCTCCGCTGGACACCGTTCGGCGGCCTGGGTGATCACCATCCCCGCCATGCTGTGTCCGACGAGGGTGACCGATTCGTCCACTTCGCCTATCGTCGTACAGACGGCGGCGACGTAGTCTTCGAGGGCGACGTTTTCGACGGGCGTCGTATCGATCCCGTGCGCCGGGAGGTCGAACGCGATCGCCACGTGCCCGCGAGATTCGAGTTCGGTCGCGACCTCGTACCAACACCACGCGCCGTGGTAGGCGCCGTGAACCAATACGAAGGTGCTCACCGGAACCGCCTCGGCTGTCGCTGTTGCATGGTATCCGTCCACAGACACCCGACTATTAAACGTTCCTTCGCGAACTCGACGGGGCCGGACTTTGCCGACCGGCGGATTGTACTTATGTATCTACCGCGTGAACATCCGAATCATGAACGAAACGAACCCGTTGGAGAATATGCTCGCGCAGATGACGGCTGCCCGCCCGTACGCCGACATCGACGACGGCGTGTTCGAGCGGTTGAAACATCCCGAACGAACCCTGAAGGTGACGCTACCGATCCACCGCGATGACGGGACGGTCGAGGTGTACGAGGGATTTCGGTGTCAGTTCGATTCCGCCCGTGGGCCATATAAAGGCGGCGTGCGGTACCATCCCTCGGTCTCGCGCTCGGAGGTCGAAGCCCTCGCGGGCTGGATGACGTGGAAAACCGCGCTGATGGATCTACCCTACGGCGGCGCGAAAGGCGGGATTATCGTCGATCCGCGGGAGCTCTCCGGGCGCGAAAACGAGCGACTGACTCGGCGCTATACCGAGGGAATTCGTCGGATGATCGGTCCCGAGATGGACGTTCCAGCCCCGGATATAAACACCGGCCCCCGGGAGATGGCGTGGATGATGGACACCTACTCGATGTACGCGGGGTACGTCATCCCCGACGTGGTGACCGGCAAGCCGCCGTCGATCGGCGGGACAGCTGGTCGCGTCGAGGCGACCGGTCGAGGCGTCGCTATCACCGCTGATCACGCCTTCGAGTACTTCGATCGCGATCTCACGGAGGCGACGATCGCGATCCAGGGGTTCGGAAACGTTGGCAGCGTCGCGGCCCGGCTTCTCGACCGACGTGGGGCGAGTGTCGTCGCCGTTAGCGACATCACCGGCGGTACGTACAACGCAGATGGACTCGACGTCGAAGCGCTCGAAGTCCACCTCGATCGAACGGGCGGTGTCGCCGGATTCGACGGCGGAGAGGCGGTCGAAAACGCCGATCTCCTCCGGCTCGATGTCGACGTCCTTTGTCCGGCGGCGCTCGAAAACGTCATCACGGCAGACGTCGCCGAGGAACTACGCGCCGACCTCGTCCTCGAAGCCGCCAATGGCCCGACGACCGTCGCGGCCGACGAGATCCTCCGCGATCGAGATATTCCGGTCGTCCCGGATATACTCACCAACGCGGGCGGCGTCATCGTCTCCTACCTCGAGTGGGTCCAAAACTCCCAGCAGTACTCGTGGACGATCGAGGGCGTCAACGCCGATCTCGAGCGGCGCATTTCGACGGCCTTCGAGGAGACGATTGACGCGTTCACGAAGCGAAAGACGCCGGACCTGAGAATCGCGGCGTACGCTGTCGCCCTAGAGCGAGTCGGCAGAGCACACGAAGTTCGAGGATTGTTCCCCTGAGCGTGGACGAAGCCTGACCTACGATGGACGAACACACGAACGATCCGACCGTCGAACCTCCCCCTGCGGGAAATCCCGTCGGATGGGATCACGAATTGAACGCGTGGAAGCACGCGACGTTGCGTCGAGCCGTCGTGCATGGAGTCAGGTTGTACAACGCCGGTGATTTTCACGAATCCCACGATTGCTTCGAGGCGGAGTGGTACAACTACGGACGGGGAAGCGCGGAAAGCGCGTTCCTCCACGGGATGGTCCAGGTCGCGGCGGGCGCATACAAACGCGTGGACTTTAGGAACGACGACGGCATGCGATCGCTGTTCGAAACCGCGTTACAGTACCTCCGCTCGACGCCAAATGAGTTCTACGGGGTGGACGTCCTCGACGTCCGAACCGCGCTCACGAACGCGATGAACGATCCGAATACCCTTGACGGCTGGCGGATACGACTGGACGGCGAACGGCCAACGGCGGGGGCGGAGGACTACGAGTACGTCGAAGGCCTCGAATGACGGGCGTCGAGGGAGCGAAGCATTCCTCCGGCATCAGTTGTACTCCCGCCACCGGTGGCCGCACTCTTTGCACTTGAAAAATCGCGTCGGTGGCTCGTCGGCGGAACCGGTCTGTTTGATCGTGTACCACGCGACGCCGTGCCCGCAGTTATCGCAAGTGACGTCTGTCGCGGTCGGCTTTCCCTCGAAGTCGGCCTCGGGCGAGGATTCGATGACGTCGTCGTCGCTTTGGGCTTCGGTGCTGACGTACGACTCCGCCAGCGTTTCGTCTTTGGGCTGACTCGCTCCGCAGGACGAACAGACCATCTCGTCGCCGTCGGCGTGCATCATCGAGCCGCACTCCTCGCAGAACTGCATGTC
>CAZLHT010000217.1:0-3495 GCA_964559185.1 uncultured Natronomonas sp. | reverse complement strand
TTCGAGAAGTTCAACGGCACGGGCGTCTGGCGCTACGCCGCCGCGTTGCCATTTGAGGAGGGCGTGACGCTTCCCGAGGGGGACACGCCCCTACACCGCGTCCCCCGGCTCGAATCGGAGATCGGCATTCGAACCCTCCGAATCAAACACGAGGGGATGAACCCGACTGGCTCGTTCAAGGACCGCGGGATGACCGTCGGCGTCCGCGCCGCCGCGGAACTCGGCGTCGATCGGCTGGCGTGCGCATCGACCGGCAACACCTCCGCCGCCCTCGCGGCCTATGGCGCGCGGGCGGGGCTCGAAACGCTCGTGCTGTTGCCCGCGGGCAAGGTCGCCGCCGGCAAGATTGCGCAGGCGAGCCTCCACGGCGCTCGCATTCTCGAGGTTGACGGCAACTTCGATTCGTGTCTCGACCTCGTTCAGGAACTCGCCGACGGCGGGGAGACGTATCTGCTCAACTCGCTGAACCCGTTCCGACTGGAGGGACAGAAGACCATCGGTCTCGAGATCCTGGAGACGTTCTACGACGACTATGGCCGGTTCCCCGATCGGATCGTCCTTCCTGTCGGGAACGCCGGCAACACCGCCGCGCTGTACAAGTGCTTTCGCGAGCTGGTCGCCGCCGGCGAGTTGGCTCTCGACGACGTCCCGAAGCTCACGGGCGTCCAAGCCGAGGGGGCTGCCCCGATGGTCGAGGCGATCGAGGAGGGGCTTGAGGATACCCGTCGCTGGTCCGACGTCGAGACGATCGCGACGGCGATTCGGATCGGCAACCCCGTCAACGCCCCCAAGGCGCTGCCGGGAATTCGCGAAACCGGCGGCACCGCCGTCGCCGTCTCCGACGAGGAAATCACGGACGCCCAGCGCGCGATCGCGAACGAGGGGATCGGCGTCGAACCGGCGTCGGCGGCCTCCGTTGCCGGTCTTCGAAAGCTCAGGGAGACTGGCGTCGTCGAGAGCGAGGAAGACGTGGTCTGTCTGACGACCGGTCATCTGCTGAAGGATCCCGACGCGGCCGCCGCGGCTGGCCGCGATCCCGAACCGGTGGAAAACAGCGCCGAGGCCGTACTCGGTCGATTATAGGGCGGAAAGCCGTTCTGTATACGGTCAATCGGCCACCTCCGTGGGCTCTTTCGATACTCGTCCCGCCGTCGACTGCAACAGCCCGTGTTGTGCGGTCGACACCAAAACGCACTTCGAGTCGGCGGTCCGACGGAGGGATATGGGTGCCACTCGTCGCGCGTTCGTCGGACTTTCGCCGGTCGCTCTCGGCGGCTGTCGTTCGGAGCCGGGACGAAGCTGTTCGGGGGCGACCGTCAGGCAGTCGCTTCGGCCGAACGCCGTCAATTCGTCGTTGCGGCTCGATTCGGGTGCGATCTTCCCGTGGGCGATCGTCGTCCTCGAGATGGCGATCGAAGACGAGCGCCTCGAACGTTGCGTTTCATGGGATCTGCCACCCGACGAAACCGGGGCCTCTCCGAGTCTCGACGAACTCGTGGACGCGATCGAATCGGGGGCCGGAATCGAGCTGTCCGACCGCACCGGACCGGTACGCGTCGATGCCCGCTTCGACGGGGTCGACTACCGGCTCACCCTTTCGATCGAGCGGTCTGGATGAACGACGACGACCGTTCTTCGGCGGAACCCCTCGACTCCCCATGGTATCACCGCCCGCTGAACCGTCTTCGTTCGGTCCGCGATGACCTCCGTTCGGAGCTCGAAGCCGCCCTCGCCGAGCGGCACACGCCGAGACAGGTCGCCGGAAGCTTCGCGTTGGGCGTGTTTATCACGGCGCTCCCGACGCTCGGGACCGGTTTGTTGCTGTTTTTACTCATCATTTCGATGTTTGCGAGCGTCTCGAAGCTCGCGCTGTTCGCCTCGGTGCTCGTGTTGAACCCCGCCGTGAAGTGGGGCGTATACGGCGCGAGCTTCTGGCTTGGGTCGGTGATTATGGGTCCCGTTGACGGGGTAACTCGGAGCGATCTCTCGTTGTCCGCCGCCCCAGAAATCGTCTCTCGGCTCGTCGTCGGAAACGTGATCCTCGCGGTGGCGTTCTCGCTCGTCGGCTACGTCGTCGCGTATCGGCTGATGGCCGCCTACCGTCGCCGGAGCGATGGATCGGACGCGCTGGAAGAGGTTCTCGAGTAACGCCGTTCCGTTCGTCGAGACGACGCTCGGGGGCGATTGATGCGTTTGTCCCGACGGAAGACATTTCAGCCTCTAGCCGATCGGGTAACGTACCGCCGTGATCCGTCCGCTGAATTCCGCGCGCCCGTCTATGCGTCGGGTGCCCAAAACGTCACCGTACACCCGCGCCGGACACTCCCGAGTTCGATCTCGTCCCTCGCGGACGCCGACCGGTTCGTATCGACCGATCACACGTCCCGAACGATCATGGTTTACGGGAACCTCCTTCGTGCAATGACGATCGAGGAGGACGATTGGATCGCCACGAAGGCGCTGGACGACGCCGTGCTCGTCGTCGGCGACGATGCGGTCGGCGGGTCGGTCGCGGCCCGGATCGCCGATCGCGACGTTCGAGCGACCGATACGGCCGAGAGGCCCGATGCGGTCGTCCTCGCGGCCGACGGGTCGCAATCGATCGCCGCCGACGTCACGTCATCGACGTTCCCGGAGGCGATCGTCCGTCTCGCCGTCGTAACCGTCCCGTCCCGTCCGACGAAATCCGAACGAGCCGTCCTGAAAGCGATCCGCGAGCGAGTCGATACGGTCGTTCTCGCGTCGGGGTGTGGACCGGACGATCTGACGGCCGCCGTCGCCACTCTCGTCTCAATCGTCAGGGATCCAGGGATCGTCAACGTCGATCTCGCGGATGTTGAGACTGTCTTTCGCTCGGTCGAACTCGCGGCGCTCGGCGTCGGCACGGGGCCGATGGATCGACCGATCCGAGCGATTCGTGACGCCCTCGGTTCGCTCCCCCGTTCGATCGAGACGGACGGAGCAAGCGGCATGCTCGTCGATCTGATCGGTCCGCCGGAGATGAGCGTCGCAGACGTCAACGAGGTCGTGTCAACGATTCGCGGCCGGGTCGGGCCGGACGCCCACGTCATCTGGGGCGGGGCGGTCGACGCGGCAGCCGCGGAGACGATTGAGGTCAGACTCGTCTTCGCCGGCGTCGAAAACGCCCGGGTGGCCCCCGGCGACGACTGCCCGCGATGTGGAATACCGTTGTCGGCGTACACGCTCGATGATCGGACGATGCTCTCGTGTGAGGCCTGCGGGTTCGCCGGCGTTTCGGTCAGGCTTCGAGAGTGATCTCCTCCGATCATGGTACCGTTCCGATACGGTAGAGCCTATACCCGGGGCGATCGAACCATCGGCCGATGACGACCCGGTCGACGGCACTGGAGAACGCGGCGTTGCTCTCGCTGGGCTCGCTTGGCTACGGCGCGCTGTTATTCATCTGGTTTTCCCTCCCCGCGTATCTTGCCCCGATAATCGAGGCGCTCAAGTTGAGCGGCACGCAGGCGGGCA
>CAZLHT010000216.1:0-3495 GCA_964559185.1 uncultured Natronomonas sp. | reverse complement strand
ACACCTCCGACACGGTCGTCCAGTTCGAGTTCGGCGAGGACGGCACCTCGCCGGTCCAGGTGTCCTCCGACGACGAGGTCGACATCGACGTCGAGGCGATCGCCGACCGCGTCGTCGACCAGGAGTTCGACACCGAGGCCGACCGGGAGGCGTTCCTCGGGATGGAGGAGCCGCGGACGAACCTCTCGGAGCACGGCGACTCCTGGCGCAGCCTCGAGGCGACCGCGGAGGTGGAGTCCGATGACTGAGGTCTCCGACGCCATCGAGGAGACCGTCGAGGGCACGGACCTGCCCCGGCGGCTCAAGGAGGAGATCTACGACACCGTCCGGTCGCGCGACGACATGACGGACGAGGACGTCGCCGACGTCACGCGGGCCGTCGAGTCGACGTACCTCGAGACCCGCGTCGACCCGCTGGACCCCGTCGGAACCGTCTCTGCACAGAGCATCGGGGAACCCGGAACGCAGATGACGATGAACACGTTTCACTACGCCGGCGTCGCCGAGATCGACGTAACCCAGGGGCTGCCGCGCCTCATCGAACTCGTCGACGCTCGAAAGACGCCCGACACGCCGATGATGACGGTGCATCTCGACGGCGACCACGCGACGGATCGCGAGATGGCCCACGAGGTCGTCTGGAGCATCGAGGCGACGAAGATTCTCGCACTGGGCGACGTCTCGACGAACGTCGCCGACATGCTGGTGCAGATCGATCTCAACGAGGAGACGCTGGGCGAGCGGTGGCCGACGGTCGACAGCCTCGACGACGTCGCGGGGCGGATCGCCGGGACGATCGAGGCCGAACTCGACGTCGAGACGGACCGACCGGACACGACGATTATCCAGTTCGGGCCGGAGGAGCCTTCCTACAGACAGCTGTTACAGCTCGTCGAGGAGCTTCGAGAGATCGTCTTCAAGGGTATCGAAGAGATCACGCGGGTCGTCATCCGGAAAGAGGAAATCGAGTCCGGTGACGGCGACGAGGAGTTCATCCTGTACACGGAGGGGTCGAACCTGAAGAAGGTCCTCGACATCGAGGGCGTCGACGCCTCCCGGACGACGTGTAACAACATCCACGAGATTCACAACTGTCTGGGTATCGAGGCAGCCCGAGAACAGATAATCGAGGAGACGATGAACACCCTCAGAGAACAGGGCCTCGACGACGTGAACATCCGACACCTGATGTTGGTGGCGGACATCATGACGAACAACGGTGAGATCGAGTCGATCGGTCGACATGGCATCTCCGGCAACAAGGACTCGGTGCTCGCGCGGGCGGCGTTCGAGGTCACGGTGAACCACCTCCTCGACGCGGCGATCCACGGCGAAATAGACGAGTTGGACGGCGTCACCGAAAACGTCATCGTGGGCAAACCGATCAGGCTCGGGACCGGCGACGTCGACCTGCGGATGGGAGCGGCCCAGACCGGCTCCACGTCGGACGACTGAGCATCCCACCCATGGCGGTCACCCTTTCCGACGAAGCGAGGCGATACATCGCGCTATTCGACGACGAAATCGACGTCCCCGCGGTCGATTGCGTCGTCGACGAGTCACACGACCGGATCATCTTCGTCGTCCCGCCCGGCACCATGGGGCAGGCGATCGGACCCGGCGGCGATCACGTTCGAGCGATCGAGACGAAGATCGGCCGCGACGTCGTTGTCATCGAGGACGCCGACGCGCCGGGGGACTTCGTCGCGAACGCGCTCGCCCCGGCGGCCGTCTACAACGTCACGGTGCGCGAAACAGACACGACGGTCGCCTACGCCGAAGTCGACAGCGAGGACCTCGGCGTCGCGATCGGCAAGGACGGACGGCGGATCCAGTTGGCCCGTCGACTCGCGTCGCGACACTTCGACATCGACGATATCGAGTTGACGTGACCAGCGGCGCGAGGAACGGTTCGATCGCCGTGGGATACACTCACGCCCGACGCCTCGAAAAGGGACGCTTAAGTAGCTCCGTAGGGAAACGACATGTACTATGGCGAACGGCAAATACGCCGCGCGAAAGATCAAGAAGGACCGCCAGAAACACCGGTGGTCCGACTCGGATTACGCCCGGCGTGCCCGCGGACTCGGCAAGAAGTCCGACCCCCTCGAGGGCGCCCCGCAGGGACGGGGTATCGTCCTCGAGAAGGTCGGCATCGAAGCAAAGCAACCCAACTCGGCGATCCGAAAGTGCGTCCGGGTACAGCTCATCAAGAACGGCAAGCAAGTGACCGCCTTCTGTCCCGGTGACGGGGCGATTTCGTTCATCGACGAGCACGACGAGGTCACCATCGCCGGTATCGGTGGAGCGAAGGGTCGCGCGATGGGCGATCTCTCGGGCGTCAACTACAAGGTCGAGAAGGTGAACGGCGTCTCGATGATCGAACTCGTCCGCGGGAACGCGGAGAAACCGGTACGATGAGCTCGGAAGCACCCGAACCCGACGCGCCGGCCTCGACCGACGACGAGCACGTCTCCGCGAAGCTCTTCGGCGAGTGGGAGATCGGCGAAATCGAATACGCCGATCCCTCGACGCGACGCTACATCTCGGTGACGCCGATCGCGCACACGATGGGTCGTCACTCCGAAAAGCAGTTCAAAAAGAGCGAGGTTAGCGTCATCGAGCGGCTCATCAACCGCCTCATGCAGACCGAAGAGAACACCGGGAAGAAACAGCAGGCGACACGGATCGTCCGAGACGCGTTCGGGATCGTCGAGGATCGAACCGAGGAGAACCCCGTACAGGTGCTCGTGACGGCCGTCGAGAACGCCGGTCCCCGAGAGGAGACGGTTCGACTGAAATACGGCGGCATTTCGGTGCCGAAAGCAGTCGACGTCGCCCCACAGCGGCGGGTCGACCAAGCGTTGAAGTTCATCGCGGGGGGGACCCACAGCGCCTCGTTCAAGACGGCCACCTCGGCCGCGGAAGCACTCGCCCACCAGCTTATCGGCGCGGCAAACTACGACCTCAACGCTTACCCGATAAACCAGAAAGAAGAGCAAGAGCGCGTCGCGGCGGCGGCACGCTAACCGTTCGTTTTCTTTCGTTTTCTGCGGATCCGTAGCTAGTCGGCCGCCCGTTCGCGCCCGATCACGTACTCGCGCGCCGCGTCGACGAGCGCCTTCCGGTACTCGGACTCGTCCGGATCTCTGCCCAGCGACCTGAAGTGGCGTTTGAACCGCGAGAGGGAGACGTCCGGAGCGTCGGCCGCAGCCGCGTGTGCGAGGTCGTAGAGGCGGTGTTCGCCGTCGATGGCGTCATGGCGCTCCAAGAGCGCGAGGGCGAAGGCGGCGTTGACCGCCGTGATATCGGGATCGGAGGCGTCGGTCAACCGTTGCCACCCGCCGGGGGCCGACGGCGGCGAGTCCGCGAGTGCGCGGGCGAGCGAGGACTCCATGAAGGCGACGAGCTTTCCCGTCGGCCCGATATCGAGCGTGATGTCGTCGGCGTAGATGTCCTTCATGTGGTTCGCGATCTGATAGCAGTGCGAAAGCT
>CAZLHT010000215.1:0-3521 GCA_964559185.1 uncultured Natronomonas sp. | reverse complement strand
AATTCGGGCTCGCCCGCGGTCGGGACGACGTAGCCGAGATCTCCGGGATCGGTGTCGAACCGGTCGGCCGAAAGCGGCCGAACGCCGCTTTCAGCGAGCATCACATCGGCGTCGGCTTCGACCTCGGCGAACCAGCGTTCGAGTTCGAACGGGGCGATTTGCATACCCGTCGGAGGACCGGGGTCTCCATAGAAGTTGTCGTCCCGCGCCGAGTGAAGCTACCCTCTTTCGCCGACACACGGCGGGCTCGAATGCGATCGAAGGCCGAAAGGCGAACGATCGGCCGGACGAACGATCGACCAAACCTATTTGTCGTTCGTTGACGACGATCACGCATGGAAGTTACGAACGTACCGTCGACCGACCCCGAAGAGATGGATAGCGACGTCCAAGAATCGACCGCGCTCAAGCGCGCCGGCTTATCGACCGATTACGACGGAAAGACCGTCCGGTCGGCCGAAGTGACGTTCCGCCCGGGTGAGCGAACGAAGTTTCACACACACGCCGGGATCCAGATCCTCTACGTGACCGCGGGGGAAGGCGTCGTGGCGACCCGCGACGAACAGGAGATAGTCTCGGAGGGGGACCTGATCATGTTCCCCCCGGGGGAGGAACACTGGCACGGAACGGGCGAGGACGGCGACTCGTCGTTCAGCCACCTGTTTTTCATCGTCGAGGATGCGGGGACGACGACGACCGTGGTCGAATAGTGGGACGGGAGTGGCCGGTGCGCGAGCGAACCGGTGACAAAAACACAGTATCGAAACAGAGACGGCGATACGATACCGGCGAACGAGGCAAAACGGTTAACGTCGCGCCGATTGCACCACCTGTATGCGAATCGGACTATTTGCCAACCACCAGGCTCCGAAAGCTGACGACGCCCGCGAGTTGATCGACGGGACGTTCCGGATGATCGAAACGGCCGAACGAGTTGGATTCGACCACGTCAGCACGGGCCAGCACTTCCTGTCCGATTTCACGCAGCCGCAGCTATTTCCGTATCTTGCGCGTGTCACCGGGGAAGTCGATTCGATAGAGATCTCGACGGGGGTGGCCCTCCTTCCGCTCCAACACCCCGTCGACATCGCAGAGCGTATCGCCACGATCTCACAGATGCACGACGGCGAGACGGTTCTCGGCGTCGGGGCCGGCTATCGCGACGTCGAATTCGACAGTTTCGGCGTTCCAAAATCCGAACGCGGACGGCGGATGGAGGAGGGCATTCGGTTGATCGATCGATTGCTCACCGAGGAGAACGTCTCCTTCGAGGGGGAGAGATACGCCGTCGAAGACGTGACCCTCTCGATACGGCCAGCGGGGGAGATTCCGATCTGGATCGCCGCGAATTCCGATGCCGCGGTTCGGCGCGCGGCCCGACTCGGCGACGGCTGGTTCGTCAATCCTCACTCGACGCTCGCGGAAGTCGAAGAACAAAAGACCACCGTGTACGACCCGGTACGAAATGAGCGCGGGGAACCGAGGTCGGTGCCGGTCTTCAGAGAGTGTTTCGTCGCGCCGACGACGGAGGAGGCGATCGACGTCTCCCGTGAGTATCTGGAGCAAAAATACGCCCGCTACGTCGAGTGGGGACAACACGAAGCGATGCAGGACTCCTCCGAGCTGCAACAGCAGTTCGAAGCGCTGGCCGAAGATCGGTTCGTGTTGGGCACGCCGAGTGAGGTCTGTGCGGAACTCGAACGGTACGAGGAGAGACTGGACATGGATCTCGCGATGTTGCGGCTCAACTGGCCCGGTCTCCCTTACGATCGGGCATGCGAGTGCATCGAACTGATCGGTGACGAGGTCATCCCGAATCTGTAACGCGGTTTCTGAACGCACACTGAACGCCGTTTCTGAAAGCACAATGATAATGGTACACACGTGCGTGGAAGCCGCATGGATTTAGGGATCGGCGGAAACGCCGCAGTCGTAACGGGATCGAGTCGCGGGCTGGGCAAAGCGTCGGCGGCCGCGCTCGCCCGCGAGAACGTCAACGTCGTCGTCAACGGCAGACACCCGGGAGATGTCGACACGACCGTCGAAGAACTCGCCGATCTCGGCGACGGCAACGTCCTCGGCTTCGTCGGCGATATCACGGACAGAGAGGACGTCGTGGAGTTGATCGAAACGGCGGTGTCTAACTTCGGCGGTCTCGATCACCTCGTGACCTCCGCGGGCGGCCCACCGGAGGGACTGCTGGGCGAAATTTCCGAGGCGGAGTGGCACGCCGGTTTCGAGTTGCTCGTGATGAGTTACCTCCGCGTGCTCGAGGAAGCCGCCGACCACCTCCGAGCCGACGGCGGCGGTACCGTCGTCGACCTCGAATCGATCAGCGTCAAGGAGACGTTCGGCTCGCTCGGACTCGGCAGCACCGTGCGGATGCCGACGATCGGCATCGGCAAGATCATGGCGCGGGATCTCGCCCCCGAAGTTCGCGTCAACACCGTCTTACCGGGACTCTACGAGACCGGCCGGTTCGAAGAACACGTCGAACACGGAGTCGAGGAGGGACAGTTCGACTCCTACGAGGACGGCATCGATAGCTACGGAGCGGGCGCGCCGCTCGGCCGGATCGGCGATCCATCGGAACTCGGTAGCGTCGTCGCGTTTCTCTCCTCGGAACACTCAAGTTTTCTGACCGGGGCGGCGATTCCCGTCGACGGCGGCATGACGAACTCCAATCTGTGAGCGTCGCCAGTCGGCCGAACCGTCGCCTCAACCGTCGTTCAGGTGGACCCTGATCCGACTGATCCCCTCGTCGTCGTCGGTGAACTCGAAGACGTTACAGAAGCGCGCCTCGACGGGGCCCCCGTCGCTCCCGCCGGTCACCACCCCTTCGGTCGCCGAAGCGTCGGCGCCGTGAACTCTGAGCGTCACTTCATGCGTCGTTTCGGAGAGCCCGCGGAGTTCGTTCATGTACGTCTCTAAACCTGCGAATCCCTCAAGATCGCCCGACAACGACTCGTAGACGAAATCGTCCGCGAGCGCGGGGCGGACGATCTCGAGGTCGTCGGCGTCCATGGCGTCGAAGTACGCGTCGATCAGTTCGTCGCGGTCTGGGTCGGACATGACGAGTGGAACTCGTCGTGGAGGTCGATAAAGGTATCCTCCATCCCTCACCGCTCGCGCTCTCTGAGCCGTTGACGGGTGAACTTCGGGCCGCCGCTCAGCCGTCGCTCGCGGCGGCGGAACGACCGCCACAGCGCGAGCGCGAGCGCGAGCGAACCGGCGATCCCGACGGCGGTGGCTTCGAACGTCGAGAACGCGTACAGCATCGCCGACGAGAGGGTCGCCGCCGCCAACAGCACGCCGAGCACGATCCGTTTCGCCAGCCGATCGAACGCCGCCTCCTCGTCGTCGATTTCCACGGTCAGCGTGACGTTTCCCCGATCGAGATCGTCGAGCGCCGATTCCAGTTTCGGCGGCACGCGGACCACGGACTCGCCGAAGAGTCGAAGTTCGCCGGCGCGGTCGGCGACGTACTCGCGGGCACCCTCCTCGATGAAACCCTCCTCGCG
>CAZLHT010000214.1:0-3528 GCA_964559185.1 uncultured Natronomonas sp. | reverse complement strand
CATCAATCACCTGAACCGACCGGGGCCGCGGATCGTCCATGCCATCACCGAACTCGCCGAAACCTTCCACCCCGAAGCCTACGCCGAGGCGCATGAATCGGCGGGATTTAATTCGCCCGAGATGTCGTCCGACGACGCCGAACTCCCCGAGGAACAGCCCGGATTCGGTGCGCTCGCCGCGTTCGCAGCGCTCGCGCTCGGCTTCTTCCGGTCGAAACGCCGAAGTACTCGCTCGGACGAACCGTAGGATATGAACGTCATCTCCACGTCGCCCTCGTCGACGGAGATCCTGTACGCCCTCGGGGTCGAACCGGTTGCGGTCTCGCACGCGTGCGATTATCCGTCGGCGGCGGCGACGCTCCCGTCGATCGATGTTTCGAAGATAGACGCGGAGGCGAGCGCGGACCGTCACGAGCAGGTCCGCGCGGCGACGGCGGACGGCCACCTCTATCGGATGGACGCCGACGCGATCGACGCCGCTGACCCGGATTTGATAGTGACCCAGGGGGTCTGCGGCGTCTGTGCCGTCGACGACGTGCTGGTCGGCGAAACCCTCGAATCGCTCGACGCCGACCCAGAGGTCGTCGCACTCGATGCGACCCGCCTCGACGACGTGTTCAAGTGTATCCGGACGGTGGGGGTGGCGACCGGGACGGAGGCGCGCGCGGCGTCGCTGATCCGCGAGCTTCGGGATCGGATCGCGGCAATCGAAGGGCGGGTAGAGACGGCGGACCGCCCGCGGGTCGCGGTCCTCGAGTGGATGGATCCCGTCCGACCCGCCGGAAGCTGGGTTCCCGACGTCGTCGAGGCCGCCGGGGGACGCTACGGGCTCTGCACACCCGGAAACCGATCGGAACCCGCCGAGTGGGGGACGATTCGCGAGTACGATCCGGAGGTTCTCGTCGTCGCGCCGTGTGGATTTGACGCCGACAGAACGCGCCGACAGTTCGATGAACTGGCCGACAGACCCGGCTGGACGTCGTTGAGCGCCGTCCGGGACGACCGAGTGCACGTCCTCGACGGGAGCGCGTACCTCACTCGGTGGACGCCGCGACTCGTCGACGCGATCGAACGGCTCGCGGCGCTCTGTCATCCCGAATCGTGCGGTCCCGCGCCGGCCGATGTCGTGACGCCGTAAATCACTCCCGTGAAACGAGAACTTATCGCTCCGGCGAACGCCATCTCCCCATGGACGATTCCGCCGTAGACGCGGACGAGCAGCTCGACCCAGGGACGCCCCCCGGGGACGATGTGGACCGAGACGACGACGTGGCTTCGGGATTCGTCAACGTTCGAAGCGCGCTCGTCGGTCTTGGGTTCATCTGGTTGACGGCGTTTGCCGCGTTCGGCGCGGTGGTTGCCGCCGTCTACGGCGCAACCGTCTCGATCGAGTACCTGCTCGCGAGCATCATCGCCGCCGCGGTCGCGATCGTCGCGGCCGCCGGTTCGCTCCGGACCTTCGGCTATCGCTGAGAATCGATCGCGTCGCTCCCTCCGACGAAACGAGTATCCTAGCGGCCGTCCACGATCGACCGATAGGGATTTAGTCATACATGTTTTATAATGTCGTATGTCGGGGTCGGTTCTCGTTCCGATGGATGACTCGCCGCCGTCGAAGTCCGCGCTCGAGCACGCGTTGACCTCGCACACCGACGCGGAAATCACCGTCCTCTACGTGATCAATAACGCGAGTACCGTGGGATACGGTGACCTCTTTCCGATGACAGTACAAAACGACCATCGGGAAAAACGCGCCGAGCGGGTGTTCACGGACGCGAACCGTCTCGCCGAGGCGTACGACGCCGAAATAGAGACGGTGACAGAACGGGGCACGCCGACGCGGACGATCGCCGCGTTCATCGACGACCACGATTTCGCGCAGGTCGTCATGGGCAGTCACCATCGGACGGGGTTCAATCGTCTACTCCTCGGGAGCGTCGCCGAACGCGTCGTTCGTCGGACGTCCATCCCCGTCACGATCGTTCCTTAACCTCTATCCGTGGAGCAGCCGGCGAGTTGAGGGTACGTATCCGGTATTTTTCGGGACGGTAACCCGTAGATAACACGCCACATACTGGCAATGGCCGCTACGGATTTTCAAAAAGTATATGCCCCTGTCGTCAACGATATCGACATGGTTACGCAAGGAACGTCCGGGACCAGCGCCAGCGTATCAGTTGCCGTGTTAGAGGCCGTTTCCCGCGCGACCGGGGTCGATATCATCGATATCGAAACCCCGCTCGCGACGGTAGTCGACCCGGACTGTTTGGAAGCGCTCTGGCGACCGGTCAACGGAGCCGATCGGGACGTGAACGGATCGGTTTCGTTCGATTACTTCGATTGTCGAGTGACTGTCGAGAGTGACGGAACCGTGGAGGCCCACCACCGCTAGCCTCGGTTCGATGGACCACGTATGGATCCACGTGGCCGTAGCGATCAGGTGTCCTCCATCCTGACCGTGAGCACCGGAACGTCGGCGGTTCGGACGACCCGTTCCGTGACGCTCCCGAGCAGGTATCTGTCCAGCCCGCTTCGCCCGTGCGTCCCCATGACGATGAGATCGATGCCCGTATCGTCGGCATATTCGAGAATCGAACGGTGCGGTACGCCCTCCTCGATCGCGGTTCGAAGCTCGATACTCGATTCTTCGGCCCGTGCGCGGATCTCTTCGATCGCACCCTCTCCGATTTCGCGCAACCGTATCTCGAAGCTTTCGTCCGCCATCTCGGGCGCGTAGGGGGTGTCCTCGACGACGAAGAGCACGTGCAGTTCGGCCTCGGTCTCCTCCGCCAGTCCGATCGCCTGCTCGACGGCGCGGTCGTTCCCCGCGCTTCCGTCCGTGGGTAGCAATACCCGCCCGTACATGGGGGTGCTTTCTCACGGGGATATAAAGGACTGGCCCCGAGTCGCAGCCCGCGGGAGATCGATCGCGAACCCCCCCGTCTTCGCCAACCGGCGCACGGAGTTAATACGTCTCGAATCCCTATGGGCGGTGATGACAGAAACGCCCACAGCGACGTTCGGCGGCGGCTGTTTTTGGTGTATCGAGGCCGCGCTCGAGGAGGTGGCGGGCGTCGAATCCGTGATTTCGGGCTACGCCGGCGGTCACACCGAGGACCCGACCTACGAGGCGGTCTGCTCCGGCGAGACCGGTCACGCTGAAGTCGTCCAGCTCACCTACGATCCCGACCTCGTCAGTTACGAAGAGCTTCTGGAGGCGTTCTTTACGATCCACGATCCCACGCAACTGAACCGTCAGGGACCGGACGTCGGTACCCAGTACCGATCGATCGTCCTCTATCACGATGACGAGCAACGCGAACTCGCACGGGCGTATATCGACGCCCTCACGGAGGAGTACGATGAGGAGGTGGTGACGGAACTCGAGCCCCTGGGGGCGTTCTACGAGGCCGAGGCGTACCACCAGAACTACTACGAGAAGCACCCCGACGACGCCTACTGTACGTTCCACGCCAAACCGAAGATCGAGAAAGTTCGAGAGAAATTCCGACAAAAGACGACCTGAGC
>CAZLHT010000213.1:0-3538 GCA_964559185.1 uncultured Natronomonas sp. | reverse complement strand
CCGCCTCCGACGACCGGGCGACGATCCGAAGCTTGGCCGACGCGGGGATGTCCGTCGCGCGGTTGAACGCGAGCCACGGCACCGTCGAGGAGCGGTCCGATCTCGCGGCGCGCGTTCGCGCGGTCGATTCGGCCGTCGAAGAACCGATCGGCACCATGCTCGATCTCCGCGGCCCGGAGGTCCGAACCGCCGAAACCGACGCCCCGGTCGAACTGGAAACGGGTTCGACGGTTCGGTTGTTCGAGGGCGTGAGGGTCTCGCCCGAGGCGGTCGGAGTGAGCCACTCGATCGGCGCGGTGGAACCGGGCGATACCGTCTTGTTCGACGACGGTCGGATCGAGACGTCCGTCGAGCGCGTCGAAGACGAGGACGTCTACGTTCGCGTCGAATCGGGCGGCGAACTCGGTTCGCGGGTGGGCGTGACGACTCGAGACGTCGATCTCGATCTCGATCTCGTCGGCGACGCCGATCGCGAGAACCTCCGGCTCGCGGCCGAACGCGACATCGACATTGTTGCGGCTTCGTTCGTCCGCGGCAGCGAGGACGTCTACGAGATCGCCGATCTGCTCGAGGAGTTCGGCGCGGACGACACCCCGATCGTCGCGAAGATCGAACGATCCTCGGCGGTCGAAAACGTCGACGAGATCGTCGACGCGGCCGACGGCGTCATGGTCGCCCGCGGCGATCTCGGCGTCGAGTGCCCCCTGGAAGACGTTCCGGTCATCCAAAAACGGATCATTCGTCGGTGCGTCGACGCCGGCATTCCGGTCATCACTGCCACGGAGATGTTGGATTCGATGATCGGCTCGCGGCGACCGACCCGCGCGGAGGCGTCGGACGTGGCCAACGCGGTCTTCGACGGAACCGACGCCGTGATGCTTTCGGGGGAGACCGCGATCGGCGAGTTCCCGATCGAAACCGTCGAAACGATGGCGACGATCGTCGATCGGATCGAGGGCAGCGACGAGTACGCCGAGACGCGGGATCGGACCGTTCCGGCCGCGGAATCGGGAATTCGAACCGACGCCGTCGCGCGGTCGGCCCGGTATCTTGCGGGTGACGTGAACGCGACGGCGATTGTCTGTCTCTCCGAATCCGGATACACCGCCCGCAAGGCCGCGAAGTTTCGCCCCTCGGTTCCGGTCATCGCGACGACGCCGAACGATCCCGTCCGTCGGCAGCTGGCGCTCACCTGGGGCGTCACCGCGCGGTATGCGACCTACGCGGCCGACATGGACACGGTCATCGAGACGGCAGTCGAGAGCGCGATCGACGTCGGCGTCGCCGAAAGCGGCGACACTATCGTTGTGCTCGCGGGGATGATGAACGACCTCCCCGAAACTGACGTCGCGAACACCCTGAAGGTCCATGTCGTCGCGGAGACGATCGCGACCGGTCGATCGGTCGTCGCTGGTCAGGTCGCCGCTCCGATCGTCCGGACGGACGACGGCGATCTCGCGGCGGCCCCTGACGGATCGATCGTCGTCCTGCCGGCCGGGTTCGACGGCGAATTCGCGGGGGACGTCTCGAAAATAGCGGGGATCGTTGCCGCCGAATCGGGGCTCACGGGGTATCCGGCGATCGTCGCCCGCGAGTTGGGGGTTCCGATGATTTCGGGTGCGACGATTTCGCCGTCGATTGGGGACGGTGCGATCGTCACGCTGGACGGCGAGCGCGCCGTCATCTACGACGGGGACGTGACCGGCGAAGCGGGACGGAACGAGCGATAGCGCAACTCCCGATCGACGATTCACGCTCGCCGCCACCGAGCCCTTTAACGCAGGAGCGGCCCTACGAGGGCGTATGCAACTGCGCGAGGCGCTGGGTGAGCTCCCCGAGACCGTCTTCGCCGATCTGCTGGAGAGCGACGAGGAGTACGTCCTCGTCGTGGATATACCGGGTGCGAGCGCCGAAACGGTCGAGGTGACGATCAATCGTGGCAGGCTTCGGATCGAGGCCCGAAAGGAAAAGGCCGTTCCGGAGGAATTCAGTTATCTCGAGGATGATCGCCCGCCCCTTTTGGAGGCCGATCTCCCCTTGCCGCCCGATGCAACCGGCGCCGATGCAGCCGGAACGATCGAGCGCGGCGTGCTCACGCTCACGCTGCCGAAATCGGACGCGGACGGGGGCCAACGGATTCCGATCTCGTGACGGGAGCGGTACCGGATCGATGAGCCGCACTCCAGTTCGCGAATCGCCAGTTCCGTCACCGCCGGGGGGATCTCGGTAATGCTTCGGGCGTATCGGCGCTTCGTCGTGGTGGCCTACCAGTTCCTCCCGCTCTTTCTCGCGTACGCCAGAGACCGGAACCGATTTCTCGTCTTCGGCCGGGGCCGAACCGTCGACCCGGAAATTCGACGACGACGCGCTCGATCGCTGCTCCAGTCGCTTTTCACCCTCGGTCCGACGTTCATCAAACTCGGCCAACTGCTCTCGACGCGTCCGGACGTGCTGCCGCCTGAGTACATCGACGAGTTCGAACGGCTTCAGGACGACGTGCCACCGACCGACTGGGAGGCGGCGCGGGCGGTCATCGAAGCCGACCTCGGCCCGATCGACGAGCGCTTCGAAGCGTTCGACACCGAGGCCATAAGCGGCGCGAGTCTCGGACAGGTCTACACTGCCCATGTCGACGGTCGAAAGGTCGCCGTCAAAGTCCGACGACCGGGGATCGAACCGCTCGTCGATGCCGACCTCCGCGTCGTTCGGTGGTCGCTACCGATCTTGTTGCACTTCGTCGACGATGCCCGCTCCTTCTCACTGGAGACGCTCGCCGATGAGTTCGAAAAGACGATTCGCGAGGAGATGGACTACGAGCGCGAACGGCGGATGCTCGTCGAGATCGGCGAGAACTTCGACGCCGCAGACCGAATCCGGATACCCGACGCGGTCCCCGAGCTGTCGAGCGATCGCGTGTTGACGATGGAGTACGTGGGAGGGACGAAAATCTCCGATGTCGACCGTCTCGACGCGTTGGGACTCGATCGGACTGAGCTGGCCGAGACGCTCCAGCGAACCTACTTTCAGATGATCGTCAACGACGGCGTCTTTCACGCGGATCCCCATCCCGGAAACCTCGCGGTGCGAGACGACGGGACGCTTGTCTTCTACGATTTCGGGATGTCGGGCCACGTCGACCCGTTCATCCAGGAGAAGATCGTCGACTTTTACATGGCCGTCGCGGCGCGGGACACCGACGCCATCCTCGACGCGCTCGTCGAGATGGGGACGTTGAGCCCCGAGGCCGATCGAAATGTCATGGCGAACGTCATGGAACTCGCAATCGCCGACGCCCGCGGCGAGGACATCGAGCAGTACCGCGTCAAACAGATCGTCCAGCAGGTCGAGGATACGATATACGAATTCCCGCTGCGGTTACCGCCGAACCTCGCGTTGGTCATGCGCGTGGCAACCGTCGTCGAAGGCGTCTGCGTCACGCTCGATCCGGACTTCGATTTCATCGCCGTCGCGACCGACTTCCTCCGCGAGGAGGGTTTCATCGAGGAGGGTGCCCGCGAGTACGTCGCCGACCGCGCCG
>CAZLHT010000212.1:0-3544 GCA_964559185.1 uncultured Natronomonas sp. | reverse complement strand
CATAGAGCGATCCATCCGTCGCGCCGAAAAAGAGCCACTCGTCGGCGACCGCGGGGCCCGCCTGAATCTCCGAATCAATTTTGAACCGCCATACGCTCGCGCCGTCTTCGGGCAAAATCGCGAAAAGATTCCCGCTCGTCGATGCCGCGAAAACGTGCGTCGCGGTGGCCGCCAGACTCGCCGTAACCGGGCCGCCCGTTTGGAATCGCCACTGACCGGACGGCTCGACACCGTCGAGTCCGATCGCATAGAGGTAACCATCGCCCGAACCGACGAAAATCGTCTCGTCGGTGACCGCCGGACTGCCCTGGATTCGCCCGTTGACGTCGAACGACCATCGTCGGCCACCGTCGCCGACATCGAGTGCATAGACGTGGTCGTCTCGCGATCCGACGTAGACGGTGTCGTCGACGACGACGGGTGCGGCGGCGATACTGCCGCGCGTCCCGAACGACCACTCTCGGTCGCCGCCCTCGGCGTCGATCGCGTAGAGGGTCCGATCGCCGGACCCGACGTAAACCGTTCCATCGAAGACCGCCGGCGCACCGAGGACCGACGCGTCCGTGCCGAATCGCCACAGTCGATCGCCGCCCCCGGCGGGGGTGGCGGCGGCGGAGGTGTTCACCGGTCCGACGTAGACCGCTCCGCCGCTGGCGGGGGGGCGCGAATCGAGGCGGCCGCCCCCCGCGAAGCGCCATCGTTCCGTCCCGTCGGTCGCATCGAGCGCGTACAGGTGTGCGTCGCCCGAGCCGACGTAGAGCGTCCCGTCGACGATCGCCGGCGTCCCCGTCACCGGCCCGTTCGTCTCGAACGACCAGATCTTCGACCCGACGTGCGGATCGAGGGCGTAGACCGACCCATCGGTAGAGCCGACGTAGACCGTCCCGTCCCGGATCGCCGGAGTGGCGGTGATGGCATCGCCGGTCTGGAACGCCCACTCCTCTCGGATCTCGGTGTACGGTCCGTCGATATCGGGGGCGTATCCGGTATGTTTCCGATCGCGCGCGAACGTTGGCCACGAGCCGTTCAGCGGTTCGCGCTCCTCGTCCGGGGTCGACGTCGGATCGGACGGCGTCTCCTCGATACCGCTCGCACAGCCGGCGAGTGCGACGCCGACGCCCGCGAGAAGGCCCCGACGCCTCACGACCGGATCCATACTCGCCGTATCGGTCGGTGCGGGTAAGAACCCCTCGAAGGGATTCGAATCTCTCGATGCACGTGAGATCGTCAACGATGGACAGGTATTTTTCCGTGGCCGACGCCGAGACGGTATGTTCGTCCTGCTCAATCTGAAAGCGTACCCGTGCGATCCGGTCGAGATCGCGACGATCGCGGCCGACGTGGCCGATGAGACGGCCGCGAGAATCGCGGTTGCCCCCCAGGCCGCCGACATCGACGCCGTCGCCGAAACTGGCGTCGAGACCTGGGCCCAGCACGTCTCCGGCGTCGAGCACGGTTCCCATACCGGTTCGACGCTCGCGGAGGCTACGGCCAGAGCGGGTGCGACCGGAACGCTTCTCAATCACTCAGAACGCCGACTTCGGGTGGCCGATATCGACGCCGGGATCCGGGCCGCCGAACGGGCCAGATTGGAGACGGTCGTCTGTGCGAACAATCCCAGACAGATCGCCGCCGTCGCGAAACTGAATCCGGACGCGGTCGCCGTCGAACCGCCCGAACTCATCGGAACCTCCACCCCCGTCTCGAAGGCTGACCCGGACATCGTCACGGATTCCGTCGACGCGGCCGACGGCGACGTGCCGGTTCTGTGCGGGGCCGGTATCTCGACCGGCGCGGACCTCGTCGCGGCGGCCGACCTCGGGGCGGCGGGCGTCCTCCTGGCGTCCGGGGTCGCAAAAGCCGACGATCCGCGGGCGGCGCTCGAAGCGCTCGTCGAACCGCTCTAGCTCCGTCCTCGATTCTGGGACCGTTTCGAGTTCTTCCCTTCTCACGGGACGTTTCGACTCCACCCGTCGATCGGTCCGCCCGTTTGTATCCGATACCGAAACCGGATCGCCCATAATCCGCGTCCGCCCGTCGGTGGCGACGGGGCGGTTCAGTCGCTCGCCCGGACAGGCCGAGAGGGAGGCCCAATCGACGGCTATTCGTATCGCGAGAGTTCGGTCTGTCCCCACCGTCGTTCGTCGTTGATCATTTCGAATAGATCTTCGTTCGCCTTCGCATCGTGTTCTCGCTCCCAGTCACCGATGGTCGCCTGCTCGCGCTCGTCGAAGGAGAGATTCGACAGTCGAACGCCGAGTTTCCGGATCGACTGATCCTCGAACTCGTCGAACAGGTCGAGCGCGATGGATTCAGTCAGTTCGGGATCGTCGACCGGACCGGAGAGGGATCGATCCCGGGTGCGGACCTCGAACGGCGGTCGAACGACCTTGACGCCGATCGTCTTGTATAGCGCATCCTTCGCGGACGCTCGTTCGGCGACGTCTTGGGCCAGCGTCTTGATTTTGTCTCGCTTTCGCTTCGGATCGTTCGTTTCGTCCAAGAACGCAGACTCGGACGAGAGGCTCTTCGGCCGTCCTCTCGGCTCGACCGTTCTGCCGTCTTCACCGCGGGCTTGCGCGTAGAGATCTCGACCACGTTCGCCGAACGCGTCGAGGAAAACCGAGCGGTCGGCGGCGGCGATGTCCCCGGCCGTCTCGTATCCCATCTCCCGAAGTTCATCCGCCGTCACGGGTCCGACGCCATGAAGCGATTCGACGGTCATCGGTTCCAGAAACGAACGGACGTCTTCGGGGGGGACGATAACCAATCCGTCCGGTTTCTCGGCGTCCGAAGCCAGCTTAGCGGTCGTCATGTCGGGGGCGATTCCCACGGAGGCACGGATCCCGGCCGCCGTTTCGATGTCACGTTTCAGCCGTCGACCGAACTCGGGGACGTCATCCCAATCCGTGTCGCTGATGTCGAGATACGCTTCGTCGATGGAGACGTTTCGAATCGTTTCGGCCGTGCGCTCGAGGACGCCCCGGACGTCCTCGCTGACGGATTCGTAAAAGTCCATATCGACGGGACGATAGATCGCGGTCTCCGATGACCCGTCGGCATCGGCTCGCCGCGGTAGTCTCTCAAGGGCTTCGGAGATCGCCATGGCGGATTCGATACCGTACTCCCGGGCCTCGTAACTCGCGGTTGCGACCGCACCGTGGGTCTCGCTCGGCTCATAGCCCATCCCGACGACCAGCGGCTCCCCCTCGAGTTCCGGCTCGCGAAGCCGCTCGCAGGCCGCATAGAAACAGTCCATATCGACGTGACAGACTATCTGTCGGGGGACGTCAACACCCGGAAGTCGGGCCATAACGGGAACTCTCGGGGCGGGGATTAGAAGGTACCGAGGGATCTCAAACGTCTGACACACCGACCCATCGATCGCCGTGTCGTCGTACCGATCGGGTGGGCATCGGCTCGCGATCTCAAACGGTGCGGACGTGGCCCCCGGGCGTACTCGATCCACTCCACCGGTGGCTATATGTTGAGCGATCCTCCCGGAATACATATCATAGAGACCCCCAATACGTCACGTATAGAA
>CAZLHT010000211.1:0-3555 GCA_964559185.1 uncultured Natronomonas sp. | reverse complement strand
ACGAACCACTTCGCGATCGTCATGCTGATGCCGGCCACGCCGCTCGCGCCGACGGCGGCGGCGACGATCGCCAGAATGAAAAACAGGATCGCGTACTCGAGAAAGCCGCCGCTGAACTGGAGGGGGGTGAGTTGTAATCCGAGCGCCTGTACCTCGTGTATCATCGGTTCGATCGCACCCATGCGGGAGGTAACGAGCTAGAGGGGGATTGTAATGCAGCCCATATCCCCGGGCGGGTTTTCGTAGGGATCGGATCGATCGAACGCAATTGACGGGGTGTGTTGCCATCACGGGGACGTTTCGCTCGGCTTACCGTCGCGCGCCCGGCCCGTAACCGTCCGCCGCGTCTCGCGTCGAAGTACGTGGGACGTTCGGTCGCGATATTCGCGAGCGGACGGGTCGATCGCGGCTCGCGAGCGAACGTATTCGAGAACTAACTATCAGGCGACGGTGCGTACGCCGACCCCATGGACGCGATCAATCCGGCGACCGGCGAGCGGGTCGAGACGTACGCCGAACACACCGAGGCAGACCTCGAGTCCGCACTCGGCGATGCGATGGACGCGTTCGAAGGGTGGCGCGCGCGACCGCTGGGCGATCGAGAGCGGCTGCTCGAGGCCACGGGCGAGGTGCTTCGATCAAACGAACGCGAGTATGCCAAGACGATCACGACCGAGATGGGAAAGCCGATCGACCAGGCCGTCGCCGAGGTCGAAAAGTGCGCGTGGGTCTGTGAGCACTACGCGGAACACGCGAGCGCGTATCTCGAATCGGAGACCCATCCGAGTCCGCCGGGGACGACCGTGAAGACCGTATATCAGCCGCTGGGTCCGGTGCTGGCGATAATGCCCTGGAATTTTCCCTTCTGGCAAGTCTTCAGGTTCGCCGCACCCTACCTGACGGCCGGGAACGTCGGCTTGCTCAAACACGCCTCGAACGTGCCGGGGTGTGCGCTCGCCATCGAAGACGCGTTTCGCGAGGCCGGCTATCCGGAGGGCGTCTTTCGGACTCTCTTGATTCCCTCGGACCTGGTCGAGGAGGTGCTCACGGACGAGCGGGTGCGGGCCGCGACGGTCACCGGAAGCGGATCGGCTGGGCGAGCCGTCGCCTCGACCGCCGGCGATCACCTGAAAAAGACCGTCCTCGAGTTGGGCGGCAGCGACCCGTTCGTCGTCCTCGACGACGCCGACGTCGAAGCCGCCGCCGAAACCGGCACTCGCGCCCGCAACCAGAACGGCGGCCAATCCTGCATCGCGGCGAAGCGGTTCGTCGTCCACACGGACGTCTTCGAGGATTTTCTCGAACGGTTCGTCGACGAGTTCGAATCGCTCGACGTCGGCGATCCGATGGACGAGTCGACGGATGTCGGTCCGCAGGCGCGTCCGGATCTCCTCGCGGACCTCCACGAGCAGGTCGAGGCGAGCGTCGACGCGGGGGCGACCGTCGTCACCGGCGGCGAGCCAATCGACGACGAGGGGCGCTTTTACCCCCCGACGATCCTGACCGACGTGCCGGAGGGGTGTCCGGTCGACACGGAGGAGACGTTCGGTCCCGTCGCGGCGGTGTACGAGGTGGCCGATGAGGCGGCGGCCATCGAACGGGCGAACGACACCGATTTCGGCCTCGGTGCCAGCGTCTGGACGGCCGACAAACCTCGGGGCGAACGCGTCGCAAAACGTATCGATGCGGGATGCGTCTACGTCAATCAGCTGGTCAAATCCGATCCGAGAGTTCCGTTCGGCGGGGTTGGCGAGTCGGGCTACGGTCGCGAACTCGCCGAAATAGGGATGAAGGAGTTCCTCAACCGAAAGACCGTCTGGGTGGAGTGATGCTGGCTGCAGAGCTGCTCGTTCGCTGTCTCGAACGCGAGGGCGTCGATCACGTCTTCGGTCTCCCCGGCGAGGAGATGGAGGCGCTCCTGTTCGCGCTCCGCGATTCGTCGGTGGCGTTCGTCCCGGTGCGACACGAGCAGGGGGCGGCGTTTATGGCCGACGTCCACGGTCGGCTGATGGGCGACGCCGGCGTTTGTCTCTCGACGCTCGGTCCCGGCGCGACGAACCTGTTGACCGGGATCGCGGATGCCCACCTCGATAAGAGCCCGCTGGTCGCGATAACCGCTCAGGGCGGGCTCGAACGACTGCATCAAGAGAGCCATCAGGCGATCGACGTGCTCCGGACCTTCGAACCGGTGACGAAGTGGAACACCCAACTGGACAGCCCGGAGATCGTACACGAGTCGGTCCGGAAGGCGTTCAAGGTCGCGGAGTACGAAAAACCCGGTGCGACCCATCTCGAACTCCCGGAGGACGTCGCGAGCGACGAGACGACGGCGCTGCCGATGGAGCCGCGAGCGCAGATTCCGGCCGCCGAGCCAAATTCGGAGCCCATCGAAGCGGTAAAAGGGGCGCTGAACGACGCCACTCGCCCCGTCCTCCTCGTGGGAAACGGCGTCATCCGGACGCGAGCCGCGAGTGAATTTCGCGATTTCGTCGACGCGACGGACGCCCCGGTGGTCTCGACGTACATGGGAAAGGGGGCGATTTCCGACGCCGATGCACACTCGCTGATGACCCTCAAATCGGGGGCGGACGACGAACCCATCGAGGCGATCGATCGCTCCGATCTCGTCGTCGCCGTCGGGTACGATATCGCCGAACACGATCCGGGAGACTGGAACGCCGGTGAGCGCACGCTCGTCCACCTCGACAGCGAACCCGCGGAGGTCGACGATGCGTACGACCCCGAGATCGAAATCGTCGCGGACGTCGGTCGAACGCTGGACGCACTGACCAACTGGTGTCGGCGAGAGAGTGGCTCGTTCGAGTCGGCGTGGTACGAAGAGATTCGGGAGCGCATCCTCGACGATGTCGATCGGGATCCGCTCGAGGAACCGCCCTACACCGTCCGGGCGGTACTTCCGATTCTCAGAGCCGAGATGGGGGCGGCGGACGTACTCGTCTCGGACGTCGGCAGCCACAAGATGACGATCGCGCAGAATTTCCCCACCTACGAGCCCAATACCTGTATCATCTCGAACGGGTTCGCGTCGATGGGTATCGCGGTTCCAGGGGGAATCGCGGCCGATCTCGCCGTCGATTCGAACGTCGTCGCCGCGACCGGCGACGGCGGCTTTCTCATGAACGCCGCCGAAATCGAGACGGCGACCCGGCTCGGCTGTTCGTTCACGATCGTGCTGTTCACCGACGACGATTACGGGCTCGTCTCCGAAAAGCAGGAGTCCCACCGGGGTGAGTCGTTCGGAACCGAACTGTCGAATCCCGACTTTGGCTCGTTCGCCGAAAGTTTCGGGATCGACGGGTACCGACCGGAGTCGGCGGGCGAGCTTCGCGAAACCCTTCGGATGGCACTCGATGGCGGACTGTCGCTCGTCGAGATTCCAATCGAATGAATGCACCACGAACACACTCGCTGTTCAAGGGTGACAAAACGTTTTTCCGTCACTGCTCGTAATCGCCACATGGGAACTACCGGCTCAGCTTCCGATTCTGCCCGAGAACGCGTCCGGCACGTTTTTTCGGCGCTCGATGAGCCTCA
>CAZLHT010000210.1:0-3569 GCA_964559185.1 uncultured Natronomonas sp. | reverse complement strand
GGGCGACGTCGCCGACCTCCGCGCGGACGATCGAAATTTCGGCCTCCTCGAGCGTGCTCGCAATGGCCTCAAGCGAGCCGAGGGTGTCGGCCTTGACGACGATTCCCCGTTCGGCGGTGACGACCTCAATGTCGGCGAGTTCGGCTCGAACCTCGGCGACGACCTCCTCGACGTTTCGATCCCGCACGACACGAACCGGTGCGCCCGCCATAGCGTCGTCGAGGTCGGGCGCGGCGATCTTGACACCCGCCGCGGCGCGAACGGCCTCGAACTGCTCGAACTGCTTTTCCGTTCGAATCTCCGCAAGCGGCCGAGGCTGTAACAGTGCCCGGACATCGGTGACGATCGGTCGGTTTTGTCCGCCGACGACGATGGTGTCGTCGGCCTGAATCGTCCCGTCGTAGAGGACGATATCGAGCGTGGTGCCGAAGCCCCGTTCCTCTTTGACCTCGAGTACGGTTCCGACGCCGGGGGCGTCGACGTCGATCGACATCTCGCCCTTTAGATACCGCTGAGAGAGCCCCATAAGTACTGTCAACAGATCCGGGATCCCCTCGCCGGTTTCGGCCGAAACGGGGACGACGCCGACGTTCTCCGTGAAGTTTTGCACTCGCCAGTACATGTCCGCAGAAAAACCCCCCTCGGAGAGTTTGCCGATAATCTCGTAGAGCTTCTCGTTGAGTCTCGATTCGGCCCGATCGCTCTGTTTTTCGAGCGTCTTCCGGACCGGAGCGTCGGGGTTCGGATTCCACCCTGGCACGGTGTCGATCTTGTTCGCGGCCACGACGAACGGCGTCTGCGTTCGTTTGAGGATGTCCAGTGCCTCGTAAGTCTGCGGTTGGAACCCGTCGTTGACGTCGACGACGAGGATCGCGATGTCGGCGAGCGCGCCACCGCGGGAACGCAGCGTCGAAAACGAGTGGTGACCGGGCGTGTCGATGAACAGAAGTCCCGGCAGATCGAAGTCGCTCGGATCGACGAGCGAGCCGGCGATCTCGGAAATCGTCTCGAGCGGAACGGCGGTGGCGCCGATGTGTTGGGTGATCGCCCCGGCTTCACCTGCCGTCACGGCCGAGCCGCGGACCTCGTCCAACAGGCTCGTCTTCCCGTGATCGACGTGACCGAGAACGGCGACGATGGGCGTCCGTAGTTCGGCGGCGTCCCCGGCGTCGGTGGTGTCGGATTCAGCCATAGAAAAACCCCTTTGTTCTCTGTGACCGCCGCGTTCATATAACCGTTTCAATCTCACTTCGTCGGCCGACACCCTCAGCGCTTATTCGTCCGCTGCCACACGTCTGACGGCGACCCGAACGTTCATACCGGATAAACGTCAACCGGGATGTATGCCAGATATACTCGCCGAGAATCTCTCGGAGAAGGAAGTGATGGGATCCGACGGCGCCAACCTCGGAACCCTCTATAACATAACGATGGATCTCAAAACGGGCTCGCTGCAGCAGCTTCTCGTTTCCTCCGGCGAGCGCGCGGGCGAACTTGAGTTCGAACGCGACGAGGAGGGCAACTACCGCGTTCCGGTCAGCCGTGTTCAGGCGGTAAAGGACACGATCGTCGTCGATCGCTGAATTCGATGCACGTTCTCGATTCCTCGGCGTTTATCAACGATTACACGACCAGCGAGTCTATCGCGACGATCCCGCTTGTCCGGGAGGAACTCGAAGACGAGGCGGGGTACCGGTTCGACGCGCTGGAAGGCTCCGGAATGCAGATCCACATCCCCGATCCCGAAACCGTCGAACGCGTCGAGCGGGCCGCCCGCGAAACCGGCGACGCCGAAACGCTTTCCCGAACGGACGTTCGGCTGCTGGCGACGTCGTTCGAACTCGACGCCACGCTCGTCACCGACGATTACGCGATGCAGAACGTCGCCGAAAAACTCGACATAACAGTCGAAGTCATCGCCCAAGATGGAATCGACGAGCGCCGCGAGTGGAAATTCCAGTGTGAGGGCTGCGGCCGCGTCTTCGATGAGAACCGAGAGCGCTGTGAGATCTGCGGAAGCGATCTCAACCGAAAACGCCCATAAACGGAACCTCAAACGCGAAATTCAATGGGCTGCGCTCCGATCAATCTCCTCGAGGCCAACTTCGACCAGCTGTTCGAGGACCTCCTCCTCCGTCAGCCCGTACCGCGTCGCCAACCCCTTGATCTGTCGAGCCAACCCCTCCTCGCACTCGAGACAGTAGCGGGCCATGGTACCGGTATGGCTCCCGTTCGCATTAAATATATGTCAGACCATCGTCAGACGGCGTTCGGACGGACACACTTAATCGGCGTTCGGTCGTAACGCCGATAATGAGCGATCAGCTGGAGTCTCCCTCTGCTCCGTTCACGGTTGCCTCAATGACACTGCTCGGCGCGGCGGGACTTCTCGTCGGTTTCCTCGTCGGTATCGTCACGTTCAGCCTCGTCGGTTCGGCGCTATCGATTTCGGTCGACGCCCCCTCGGGGCAACTCGTGTTTTCGGTCGGGACCTACCTCGGCGTCGCCGCCGTCGGTGTGCTGTATCTTAACCGACACGAACTGCCGATTTCGTACGTCCGTCTCCGAACGCCGTCGATTCGCGATCTGCTGTGGGCAGCCGTAACCGTCCTCGCGCTGCTCGTGCTTGCACTCGCCATCCCGGTACTGGTCGCCCGCTTCGGACTTCCGTTTACCGATCACAGCATCACTGAAAGCATTGAGGCGAACCCGGCCATCGCGCTCGTCTCGATCCCAATCTCGCTTTTGGTGGTCGGTCCCGCCGAGGAGTTCCTCTACCGCGGGATCATCCAGACGCGGCTCGCCGATGTCTTCGAGACGGACCGGGCCGTCGCGATTGCCGCGTTCCTTTTCGCATTCACGCACATCCTCGCCTACTTTGATCCCGGAAACGTCGCCGGGACGCTCGTGACGATCGTCGCCATTTTGCTCCCGCTCGGGGCGATACTTGGGGCGGTGTACGAGTATACGGGGAACCTCTTTGTCCCGGCGCTCGCACACGGACTCTACAACGCGATTACGTTCGGTCTCACGTACATAGACGTGGTTGGAATCTGAGAGACGACGACCTACCGTCGATTACTCGACCCGTCGGACCGTCTTCTCCTCCACCGCTTCGGGTTCCTCGAACTTCCCGCCGTCGAGGAGCGCGCGCGCGGCCCGCTTGCCCCACTCCACCGCCGGCTGCGTGAACGTCTCCACACCCGATAGCTCGCCGACGAGTATGCAGGCCGCCTCCAGTTCGTAGAGCAGTCGTCCGATGCTTCTCGCGTCGAGCCGATCGATCTCGAGTCGGACGTTCGGCTGTCCGGCGGCTGCGAGCGAGGCTTCGGTCGCCTCGAATTCCGCGTCGAGTAACTCGCCGAGAGTTTCGTCTCCAAGGTACGACAGCGCGTCGATGTCGGTTTCGGGAATTCCGATGTCCTCGCGCTCACGGGGTCGAAGCAGCGTCACGAGCTTGTCCTTGCGGCCGGCGCGGTACAGCTGCAGCTGGGAGTGCTGGTCGGTCGCACCGAGCGCCCGGACGGGCGTCTGTCCGAGACCGTCCTTTCCGAGGCTCTCGGCCCACA
>CAZLHT010000209.1:0-3571 GCA_964559185.1 uncultured Natronomonas sp. | reverse complement strand
TCACCAGGACGTTATCTCGACGTCCCGGAGGGGTCGATCCAGCGGAATCGTCGTCCGTCCCGAGGTGTAGTGAGACAGATAGAACCCGACGATGATCTCGAGAGAGCGCATCGCCTCGGTGCCCGATGAGGCGTTCTCGGAACGTCCTTCGAGTACGTCGACGAGGTGGTCGACCGCGTTCGCGAACGCGCGATCGTAATCGTCCTCCCAGGTCCAGGAGCCCTCGATTCCCTCCAGCGGGCGTTCGACGTGCTCGCCCGCGTCGAGCGCCCAGTAGCGCCACTCGCCGTCGTCGTTGTTCATGTAGAGCTTGCCTTCGGTGCCGACGAAGTTTAGCATCATCGAGGAGGCGTTTCGCGGCACCGTACAGTCCACCGTCACGAACGTGTCGTCGTCCGTGACAACGAACCCCCCACCGCCTGCGTCGTCGACCTTCACGTCCGCCCCCAGCGCGTCGATGGCCTCGTTCTCGCCGGTCACGTAGCCGGCGATCTGCTCGGCGCGCGCGTCGAGCAGATACACGAGCGTGTCCAGAAGGTGCGTCGAATTGCGGAGCAGTTCCATCCGGAACTGCGTGTTCACCGAGTGGATCTCTCCGAGGAGGTCCTCCTCGTGGATCAACTCGTGTAACCGCTGAAGTTTTTCGGTGAAACGGAACGAGTGATTGATCAGTAACTCCACGTCGGCTCGATCGCAGGCGTCGATCATCTCTTCGGCGTCAGTGACCGCCGAAGCGATAGGCTTCTCACACCAGATGAGCTCGGGCGCATTCCGTGTTTCGGCGATGTCGATCACGTGCTCCGAGTGGAGGTACGACGGAGTACACACGGAGACGACGTCGAGCTCCTCCGCCGAGAGCATCGCCCCGTGGCCGACGTACCGCCGAGATTCGGGGACCTCCCACGTCTCGCCGAATCGCGTCAGCTTCCCTTCGTCGATGTCGGCGATCGCCACGAGTTCGATACCGTCGGTGGCGTCGTATCCGCCGGCGTGACTCGACGTGACCTTCTCCGTACCGATCCTCTCCTCGTCGTGCGTGCCGAGGAGGCCCATTCCCGCGACGCCTCCGGTGCCGATGATGCCTGCTCTATAGGTCATACGTATCTCCGTACGTGTCGCCGGAACCACGTGGATGGTTCGTTGCGGCAACTCGTCCTCACGCGGTCGTCGCGTCCGCTATCACGACACGTACACCAAAGACTACGCTTCGGAATCGTTTCAACCTGATGGCGGGCACCGTTCCGACCGTCCGCCCGTCCGTATTCGAGCCCCGCTCACTCGTCCATCGTTCGTCCGGTCTCCATTCCAACCACCGCTTTACGCTTTTCCGTCCCGAGACCCAAACGTAGACGGTGATCGAACCGTGTCGGATGAGTACTACACCAAAGCGGATCTCGACGACGAGGTGGACGTCACCGAGTCCGAATTCGATCGAGAACCGGACGAGGACGTGATCGACGAGACCGTCTCCAACGTCGAGGAGCGGAATATAGACGTACAGCGATTCGAGTCAAGCGACGACGCTCGCGAGCACCTCGAAGATCAGATTTCGGACGGCGAGACCGTGATGGACGGTCACTCGACGACGCTCGAGGAGCTCGGATTCACGGACGTGCTCGAAACCGCGGACGGCTTCGAATATCTGGGAAATCGGATCGGTCGGATCGACGACGACGAAGAGCGATTCGAGGCGCGTCGGCAGTCCGTGACCGCTGACGTCTACTTCGACAGCGTCAACGCGATCGCGAAGAGCGGCGAGCTGCTCGGGGCGAACGCGCTCGGGAACGCCGTCGGTGCGTGGCCCTTCGGCGCAAAGCGGCTCGTTCTCGTCGGGAGCACGAACAAGGTCATGCCGAGCCGTGAGGCTGCCCAAGCGCGCGTTCGCGAATTCGCGCTCCCGCTCGAGGACGCCCGAGCGGAGAAGGTCTACGGGCAGGGAAGCACCGTCGGAAAGCTGGTCTCGATCGAACGCGAACGCGTGGACGACCGAACGCAACTCGTCTTGCTCGAAGAGCGTCACGGCTTCTGAATCGCACTCGGTCGCGTCGCTCCCGCTGTTGGCATCTCCGAGCCAACGACTGCAATCGCGACGAGCGAACAATTATTACCCCCACCGCTGACGTACCGGATGAATCACCGTGACCACCTTCGGATACCTCCTCCCGACGCGGGGAACCGTCTTTTCGAGCTCGTCGAAAACCGAACTGACCGCCCGCGCCAGCGCCGACGTCGTCGGACTCGCACGGCGGGCGGAATCGCTCGGCTACGACTCGGCGTGGGTCGGCGACAGCGTCCTCGCGAAGCCGCGCTTCGAGCCGCTCGTAACGCTCTCGGCCGTCGCGGCGGCGACCGACTCGATCGAACTGGGGACGGCGGTGTACCTGCCGGTGCTTCGACACCCGGTCAACGTCGCCCACGCGACCGCCACGCTCGATCAACTGAGCGGTGGCCGTCTCTCGTTAGGCGTCGGGGTGGGCATCAGACCGCCCGAGCGCGAGGAGATGCGACAGCTCGGCGTCGACGACGAATCGCGGGGGGCAAGACTCAACGAGGCGCTATCGGTCGTATCCGGGCTGTGGACGGGAGAGGAGATCGATCACGACGGCGAGTATTACCGGCTGGAAAACGCCTCGATCGGGTTCGAACCCGCAAGGAAGCCGCCGATCTACGTCGCGTCGGCCGCCTTCGATCCGGCGAAGGGATTCCCGAGGACGATCCGACGTCGACTCCACGAACACGGCGATGGGTGGCTGCCGATCGCGATGCCGCCCGAGACGTACGCCGAGGGACTGACGCACATTCGGGAGTCGCTCGTCGAAGACGACCGCCCTCCCGAGTCGATCACGCCGGGATATTACCTCGACGCGGTTGTCGCCGACTCCGAGGCAGTGGCCATCGAGGAGGCGCGAACCTTCTACCGCAAGTACTACGGCAAGCAGGTCACCTATCGGTCGGACGAGGCGCTCTCGGATGAGGAGATCCGGCAGCGTTGCGTGGTCGGAACCGCCGAGACGGTCGAAAAAACGGTCACGGAGTATATCGACGCTGGCGTCGAGCGGTTCGTGGTGCGGTTCCCGACGGCCGATCAGCGCAGACAGCTCCGGGCGTTCACGTCGATCGCGAGCTCGGTTCGCTGAGCGATATAGAAACGGTGCGGCGAAATCGGCTAGAGGTCATCGACTTCGTAGGCGAGTCCGGCGTCTCTGAGCGCGTCCGTGACCCGGCCGGCGAGATCGGTCGTCGCGACGACGACGACGTCCAGGCCGCGGCTCGCGGCGTCGGCGGCGACGGCCCCGGCGGCGAACGTGGTTCCTGGGTCGATCCCTGACGTCTCGAGCGCGGCGACGGCCTCGACACCGGCGGCGGTGACGAGATCGGCGTCCGCCGCCGCGGCGGTCAGCGTTTCGGATTCCTCGGGCGCTCCCGAGCGGATCGGCGCGATCTGAAACACCGTCACCGAGCCTGGATCGAGATCGATGATGCCCGCGAAACCGGTGACGCCGACGACCTCCCCCGCCGCAGCGTCGGTTGTCGCGACGCCGGTTGCCGGTCCCGCCTCGCCGGGGGTCGC